>QMLK01000070.1 GCA_003646705.1 Deltaproteobacteria bacterium
AGACCAAGGCCCAGGAGGTGGACCACCTCCTAGGGCTCGATCACCGCTCGCGGACCGTCATCTCCTGGTCCCTCAACCCTCAGAGGATAGTGGAGAAGGAGGAAATCTATACAGCCCCCTTGCGGCAACGGCTGGAGGCGGCCCGCCGCTGCCAAGAGGCGGGTTACCCCCTCGGCTTTCACTTCGACCCCATCATAGAGTATCCCGGTTGGGAGGAGGATTACCGGGGGCTGATCGAGGAGCTCTTCCGCCACGTGGACCCCCGAGGGGTGATCTGGATCAGCCTCGGGACCCTCCGCTATCCCCCAGGGTTGGAACGGGTCATCAGGGAGCGCTTCCCCGCCACTGAGGTGCTCCAGGGGGAGCTGCTACCCGCTGAGGACGGAAAGTTCCGATACCTCAAGCCCCTGCGGATAGGGATCTACCGGAGGGTCGTATCCTGGCTCAGGGAGCACTACGAGGACCTCTTCATCTACCTCTGCATGGAGAGGGAGGACGTATGGCAGGAGGTCTTCGGCCGCAGGCCCGGAGGGACGGCCGCCTTGACGGACCTCTTCGACAGCAGGGTAAGGGAGTTCTTCAGGAGGTGGTAAGTGAAGGCGGTGGGACTCCTCTCGGGGGGACTCGACAGCATGCTGGCCGTTAAGGTCCTGCAGGAGCAGGGCATCGAGGTGATCGGGGTGACCTTTGAGAGCCCCTTCTTCGGATCGGGGAGGGCCCGCAGGGCCGCCCGTGCCCTGAGGGTCCCCCTGAGGGTGGTGGACATCACCGAGGAGCTCCTCGAGGTGGTGCGGCGGCCCAAACACGGCAGGGGCTCCGGTATGAACCCCTGCATCGATTGCCACGCCTTGATGTTGAGGAGGGCAGCAGAGGTGATGAGGGAGGAAGGGGCCGCCTTCCTCTTCACCGGAGAGGTCCTCGGACAGCGTCCCTTCTCCCAGACCAGGGGGACCTTGAGGTTGGTGGAGAGGGAGTCGGGTCAGGAGGGGCTCGTCTTGAGGCCCTTGAGCGCCAAGCTGTTGCCCGAGACGCTGCCGGAGAGGCGGGGGTGGGTGGACCGCAGCAGGCTCCCCCACTTACGGGGCAGGGGCAGGAAGCGCCAGGTGGGACTGGCCGAGCGCTACGGGATCGAGGAATACCCATCGCCGGCAGGGGGATGCCTCCTCACCGACCCGGCTTACGCTCGGAGGCTCGAAGACCTCCTGGAGCACCAAGAGGAGGTGAAGAGGCGCGATCTTGAGGTCCTCAAGGTGGGGAGACACCTGAGGATCTCCCCGCGCACCAAGGTGGTGGTCGGCCGCAACGCCCGGGAGAACGAGGAGATCCTCCGCTGGGAGGAAAAGGGGGACCTGGTGATGGAAGCAGAGGCCTACCCGGGCCCCACCTGCCTCATACCCGGTGGAGGGAACGAGAGGGATTGGGAACAGGCCGCCGCCATCTGCCTCCGCTACAGCGACGCCCCCAAGGATCGCCCGGGACGGGTCCTCTGCCACGGACGGTGGGAGGGAACCGTGGAGACCTCAGCACTGCCGCCGGAGGAATGCGAACCCCTACTGATCTAAGTAACGTTTGAAAATCGGTAGCTACCCCCCTCCCCTCGAGAAAAAGCCCGGGTGTAGGGGTTGACAAAAGCCCCCCGAGTTGATAAGGAAAACAGCGTTTGAGAAATGTTATCGATAACAATAAAAGCGCAAGTCAGGGGAGGTGGGTCATGAGGAGCAAAATCTCGGCGGTGGTGCTGGGCCTCCTGCTGGTTGCGGCCCTGAGTTGGTCTGCCGAGGCAGGGGCACCGGCGAAGGTGGTGATAGGCCATCCGGTCTGTCTCTCCGGCAAGTTCGCTAAGGAGGGCAGTCAAGCCTCATGGGGAATCAAGGCCTGCATCAAGTGGATCAACGAGGTCCATGGAGGGGTGAAGATAGCCGGAAAGAGGGTTCCCCTCGAGTACAAGTTCTACGACTCTGAATCGAAGAAGGAGGTGGTTACGAGCCTCATCGAGCGTCTGGTGAGGATCGACAAGGTCCACGGCATCATCGCCCCTTACAGTTCGGGTCTCACCATAACTGGGGCCCCGGTGGCCGAGAGGTATCGTGCCATCTACATGTCCCACGGTGGGGCGAGCAATCGCATCTTCCAGCAGGGTTACAGATACGCGGTGCAGATCCTGTCGCCCGCCACCCTCTATCAGGCCGGCACCCTCGACATGCTCCACAAGGTGGACCCCGGAGCGAGGAGGATAGCCCTGGCCTTCGAAGACGGTGAATTCGCCAGGATGGTGATGAGGGGAGCGGAGGAGCACGCCAAGGGGCTAGGCTACAAGATCGTCTTCAAACGCACCTACCCCAAGAAGGTGACCGATCTTACGCCTCTGCTTTCGGACTTGAGGGCGGCAAAGCCGGACATCATCTTGGGTGGCGGCCACTTCCAAGACGGGCAGCTCTTCGCCCGGCAGATGGCCGACCTGGACATAAACGTCAAGGCCCTTTCCCTGATCGTGGCCGTGACCCTCCCTGCCTTTTACGATGCCCTGGGGGCCAAGGCCGAGGGATTGATAGGGCCTGCACAATGGGAGTTCGGCGTGAAGTACAACCCAGCGGAGGCCAAGAAGCTCGGTCTTGAGTGGTTCGGCCCCACCAACGAGGAATTCGTCAAGCTGGCCATGGAGTTCTCCGGGGGCAAAAGGCCCGACTATCACGCCGCAGAGGCCGGGGCAGCGCCCCTGGTCTTCGTCAAGGCGGTGGAGGAGGCTGGCAGCCTCGACCCCGACAAGATCCGGGAGGCCTTTGGGAAGCTCCACCTGATGACCTTCTTCGGAGAGTTCAAGATCGACCCGGACACGGGCCTTCAGGTGGGCCATAGCATGGTGGTGGTCCAGTGGCAGGGTGGCAAGAAGGTGATCGTATGGCCACCGGCGGCCGCCACGGGCAAGCTCTACTACCCCATGCCTACCTTCGCCGAGAAGGCAAAGGGCAAGAAGGCGATACCGAAGTAGGGGTCATGAGAGGGGCCCCTTTGGGGGTCCCTCTTTTTAGGGAAGGCGATGACCTGGGAACAACTGGGGGGAAATCTGATCCAGGGGCTCATCCTCGGTGGGGTCTACGGCATGGCCACCATGGGTCTGAGCCTCATCTTTGGGGTGCTACGGGTGGTAAACGTGGGTCACGGTGCCTTCGTGATGGTGGGGGCCTTCGTGGCCTTTTGGCTCTTCACTGCTTTGGGGCTCACGCCCATTGCGGCCATACCGGCGGCCCTGGTCGTGGGCATGGCCTTGGGCTTCCTCTTCTTCTACTCGGTCATGAGGAGGCTGGTGGGGGCACCGGAGCTGACGTCGCTTTTGGCCACCTTCGCTATGGGCATCATCCTGGAGGAGGTGGTCAAGCTCATCTTCGGCACCGAGTTCCGCGGCTACAACTGGGATGTGGGCAAGATGGACCTCTCGGTCACCGTCTTGCCCCTGGCAAAGCTTTACGCCTTCATAGGGAGCGTGGCGATAGCGGCCCTGCTCTACTTCTGGTTCAACAGGACGAGGGCAGGGACCGCCGTAAGGAGCGTGGTGGAGGACAGCGAAGGGGCGAGGGTATGCGGGGTCAACGTGGGCTGGGTCTACGCCTTGAGCTTCGCCCTCGGGATAGGCCTGACGGTGACAAGCGGGGTGCTCCTGACCATGTTCATCCCCGTCGGGATCAACCCCTATATGGGGGGCGTCTACACCCTCAAGGCCTTCGTCATCGCGGTGTTAGGCGGCCTGGCCTCCCCCTACGGTGCCTTCTTCGCAGGGGTGATCTTCGGCCTCATCGAAAACGGCTCCTATTCGCTGTTTGCCCTGGTGCCGGGTCTTGAGCCCTTCGCCATGACGAGGTTCCTCTCCTTCGCCATACTGCTGCTGATCCTCCTCATAAGGCCCACGGGGCTCTTGGGGACGAAATGACCAGAGGAGCCACCAAATACCTTCCGTTGCTTCCCGTCTACCTGATATACCTGGTGCTCTTTCTCGTCGCCGAGGGGATGCCGGGAATGTGGCAGCTCATGGCCATGCTGGTCTTCTACTGCGCTGTGGGACAGGCCTTCAACATCTTCCTCGGCATGACCGGCTACGTCAACTTCGGCTACGTGGCCTTCCTGGCCTTGGGGACCTACGGCATGGCCCTCAGCATCTACCACTTTCATCAACTGCCCCTGGGGGTGGGGATCGTGCTGCTGGGGCTGCTGTTGGCGGTGGTGATGGCGGTCCTTCTGGCCCTGATGGTGGGGGCGGTGGCCTTGAGGCTCGGAGGGGCCTACTTCGCCATAGCCACCATCGGCGTGAACGAAGGCTTCCGATACCTCATAGAGGGGACGAAGATATGGGGGGGATCGGAGGGGATCATCTTCTCCAAACAACTCCTCGATACCTTCGGCAGGGAGGTGGCCAACAAGCTCTCCACCTTCTGGGCCGATGTATCGGTGCTGATCATCGCCGCTCTGGCCGCCTTGATCACCCTCCACTTCATCCGCGGCAAGACAGGCTACGCCCTCATGGCCCTGAGGGAGGACGAGGAGGCCGCCAAGGTGATGGGGATAAACGTGACCAAGTACAAGCTCATCGCCTTCGTCACCAGCGCAGCCCTGGCGGGGCTCATCGGCGCCATGGCCTGGGGGCTGAAGTTGACCTACGTCTTTCCCCCGGAGGCCTTCGACATCAGCTACACCGTGGAGGGGATCATCATCGTGATGCTGGGCGGGGCCGGCACCTTGTTGGGACCGGTAGTGGGGGGGCTGCTTTACGGGCTGGCGAAGTACTGGCTCACGGTGATATTGCCGGGCTTTCAGCTCCTCATCTTCGCCCCCATCATCATCGTCGTGGTGGTGGCCTTCCCGGAGGGGATCGTAGGGATGTTGAGACAGAGGCTGAAGGGCACACCCTTTGAGCCCTTTGTGCTATAGACCATGGCCCTTTTGAAGCTCGACAGAGTCACCAAACGGTTCGGCGGCCTGGTGGCCGTGAACGAGGTGAGCCTCGAAATCGAGCAAGGGGAGCTGATAGGCATCGTGGGACCCAACGGTTCGGGCAAGACCACCCTCTACAACCTGATAAGCGGCATATACCACCCCGATGAGGGAAGGGTCTTCTTCGAGGGGAGGGACATCACGGACCTGCCCCCCTACGAGAGGGCCCACTTGGGGATAGCCAGGACCTTCCAGATCTCCAGGCCCTTCGGCTCGGCCACCGTCAGGGAGAACGTGGCCGTGGGGGCCCTCTTCGGGACCTTGCACGGGCAGATCGGCGTAGAGGAGGCCATGGAGGTGGCTGATCGCTATATCGAACTGGTGGGCCTCACCCCTGAGAGGGATAAACCGGCGGGGGCCTTGACCCCTGTGGAGAAGAAGCTGATGGAGATCGCCCGGGCCCTGGCCATGAGGCCCAAGCTGCTGCTGATGGACGAGGCCATGGCCGGGATGCACCCCAAGGACATAGACAAGTTGGTGGCCTTCCTGAGGAAGGTCAGAGACGAAGAGGGGATCGCCATCGTGGCCATGGTGGAACACATCATGCGGGCTGTGGTGGGTATGGCCGAGAGGGTGATGGTGATGCACCAGGGCCGAAAGATGGTGGACGCCCCCACGGCCGAGGCCCTCGGGGATCAACGGGTGGTGGATATATACCTCGGACGTCCCCTGGAGGAGGTGTAGGGAGATGCTGAGGGTGGAAGACCTGCAGTCGGGTTACGGCTCGATGCAGGTCCTGTGGGGCCCCTCCTTGGAGGTGAAGGAGGGGGCCATCACTTCGCTGCTCGGCCCCAACGGCGTCGGGAAGACCACCCTTCTGAGGACCGTCTTCGGCTCCATCAAACCATGGGCTGGAAGGGTTTTCTACGACGGCAGAGAGGTCACCTACCTGCCGACCCACAAGAAGGTGGAGCTGGGGATGGTCCTGGTGCCCGAGGGGCGACATCTCTTCACGGGGATGAGCGTAGAGGAGAACTTGACCATGGGCGCCTACCCGAAGAGGGCGAGGGACCGTGTAAAGGAGTCCCTCGAGCTCGTCTACTCCCTCTTCCCCATCCTCAAGGAACGCTTGAGACAGAAGGCGGGCTCCTTGAGCGGAGGGGAACAGCAGATGCTCACCATCGCCAGGGCGTTGATGACACG
>QMLK01000071.1 GCA_003646705.1 Deltaproteobacteria bacterium
CTTGGTCACAAAGCCCGCCACCGGCGGTATCCCGATCATGCTCAAGGAGGCCACGGCGAAGGCCCCCATGGTGAAGGGCATCTGATAGCCGATCCCCCCGAGCTCGCTGATCTTCTTCTTGTGGTGGGCCACGTAGATGGCCCCTGCACAGAAGAAGAGGGTGATCTTGCTGAAGGCGTGGTTCACTATATGGATCACCCCCCCTGTGATCCCGATGGGGTCAAGGAGGGCCACCCCCAGCACTATGTAGGATAGCTGGCTCACCGTGGAGTAGGCGAGCCGAGCCTTGAGGTCGTCCTTTGTGAGGGCGATGACCGACGCCAGGATGATGGTGAAGGAGACGAAGTAGGCCGTCCATATGCCCAAGCCCAGCTCGTGGAGGACCTCCAGGCCGAAGACCGAGAGCATCACCCGGGCGATGGAGAAGACCCCGGCCTTGACCACCGCCACGGCGTGGAGCAGGGCGCTCACCGGGGTCGGGGCCACCATGGCCGAGGGCAGCCAGTTGTGAAGTGGCATTATGGCCGCCTTGGCGAAGCCCAGGATGAAGAGCACGTAGACGAAGGTGATCCAGGCCCGCCCCACCTCCGCGGGGAAGATCCCCGTCTGGATGGTAGGGGCGAAGTCCAGAGTCCCGCAGAAGACGTAGGTCAGGGCCATGGCTGGAAGGAGCAACCCCTTGGAGGTCCCCATGAGGTAGACCAGGTACTTCTTCCCACCCTCGTAGGCCTCTTCGTCCTGGTGGTGGGCCACCAGGGGGTAGGTCACCACCGTGATGATCTCGTAGAAGAGGTAGAGGCTGAAGAGGTTCCCGGAGTAGGAGACCCCCTGGGCCCCGAGGATGGCGGCGGTGAAACAGGCGTAGTAACGGGTCTGGGCGTGCTCGTCCAGGGACCGCATGTAGCCGATGTTGTAGAAGGAGGCGAAGATCCAGAGGAAGGACGAGACGATCCCGAAGATGAGGCTCAAGCCGTCCACCCGGAACCTCAGGGCGATCCCCGGGGCGAGCTCAGAGAGGGTGTACTTCAGCACGTGACCCTCCCAGACCCCCGGGACCATCACGAGGACGCTCAGGAAGGTGAGGATGGAGCCAGCGATGGACCAGAACTCCCTCAGGTTGGGCCTCTTGCGGGAGGCGATGATGAGGAAGATGGTCACCAAGGTGATGACCACGGGGATGAGGGGTTTTGCCGTCTGAAGCTCCATCAGCCCTTGAGCTCCTTCAGCCCTTCGGCCTCGATCTTCTTAGTCCTCTTGAACAGCAGGAGCACGATGCCGAGGGCTATGGCCACCTCGGAGGCAGCCACCCCCATGACGAAGAGGGTGAAGACTTGACCATCGACCCCTGCCGTCTGGAAGAAGCGGTTGGCCACCACCAGGTTGAGCCCCGCCCCGTTCATGATCAGCTCCACCGAGATGAGCATCCCCAAGAGGGTCCTGCGGTAGATGAGGCCCAAGATGCCCGAGCAGAGCAGAAGCACCGACAGGAACTGGAAGACCTCGGGCCTCTCCCAGAGGTAAAGCACCTCAATCCTCCTCAGCCTTCGGGGGTCCCTGTCGGGACAGCACCCCGAGCATTATCGCCCCGAGGATCGACGCCACGATCAGCAGCGAGATCAGCTCGAAGGCGAAGGGATAACGGTCGAGGATGGCCCTGCCGATCCTGGACGTGCTCACCTCCCCTTGCGGCCCCACCTCCCAGGGGTGGTGGCGGAGCACCCTCCAGAAGAGGATGAAACTCAAAAGCGACACTCCGAGACCTGCGACCCCCTTCAGAAAGGGGCCCCTCTCCTTCGGCCTCCTCCAGAAGGGCCCGGCCAGCATCACCGCGAAGATCAAGAGCACCCCTACCGCCCCGAGGTAGATGAGGATCTGCATCATGGCCAGGAAGGGGGTCTTCAGGTAGATGTAGAGCCCCCCTATGCCGCCCATGGTCAAGAGGAGGAAGAAGACGGCGTAGATCAGGGAGTTGGAGAGGACCGCCCCCAAGGCCCCAAGGGCCACAACGAGGCAGATGACCACGAAGATGACCTCCCCCAAACTCATCCTCCGCCCCTCCTCCGGAACTCCTCCACGAGGTCGAAGTAAAAATCTTCCTTCGAGAAGGAGGCGAGGTTGTAGTCCTGGCTGAAGGCCACGGCCCCGGTGGGACAGACCTCCACACAGAGGCCGCAGTGACTGCAACGGGTGAAGTCCAGGAGGAACCTGGTCAAGGTCTTGCGCTTCTCACCCTCCTTCTTCACCCCCTCGACGACGATACAGCCCGTGGGACAACTGCGGGCACAGAGGCCGCAGACCCGGCAGTAGAGCTTCCCCTCCTCGTCCGCCACCAGCTTTATGTGGCCGCGGAAGCGGGGGGAGAGCTCCAAGGTCTCCCTGGGGTACTGGCAGGTCACGCTGGGGCCCAGGAAGGCCCTGATGGTGACCTTCATCCCCTTCAGCAGCGAAAGGGCCCCTCTTACGACCTCTTGCGGGCTCATAGCTTGAGCAACCCCCCCGTCACCAACAGATTGGCCATGGCCAAGGGTATGAGGAACTTCCAGGAGAAGTTCAGCAACTGGTCGAACCTCACCCTGGGGAAGGTCCAACGGAACCACATGATGACGAAGATCAGGGCGTAGGTCTTGAGGAAGAACCAGACTACCCCAGGGAGCACCGGACCCTTGTACCCCCCGAGGAAGAAGGTGGTGGCCAGGGCGCACACTATGAAGATGTTGGTGTACTCGGCCAGGAAGAAGAGCGAGAAACGCATCCCGCTGTACTCGGTGTGATAGCCGGCCACCAATTCGCTTTCGGCCTCGGGCAGGTCGAAGGGGGTCCGGTTGGTCTCGGCCACCGCACATACGAAGTAGATGAGGAAGGCCACGGGCTGAACCAGGACGAACCAATAAGGGCTCTGGGCCTCCACCACCTCCTTCAGCGACAGCGAACGGGCCATCATCACCACGGGCAGGATCGAAAGGAGCATGGGGATCTCGTAGGCGATGGACTGCGAGATGCTCCTCACCCCCCCGATCAGCGAGTACTTGTTCACCGACCCCCAACCAGCCATGAAGATGGCCAAGACCGTCAAGGAGCTGAAGGCCAGGATCATCACTATCCCCACGTTGATGTCCCGAACCTGGAGCCGGGCATCGAAGGGGATCACCACCATGGCCACAAGACACGGGACGAAGATCAACAAGGGCGCCAGCAGGTAGAGGGGCCTGTCCACGAACCTGGGGGTGATGATCTCCTTGGCCAGGAGCTTCACCGAGTCGGCGATGGACTGGAGCAACCCATAGGGGCCCACCTCCTTGGGACCGATGCGGATCTGCATGTGGCCGGCCACCTTCCTCTCGGCCCAGACCAGAAAGAGCGCATTGCCGAAGACCACCACCATCACCCCGAGCAGGCCGAGCAGGAGCCTCACGAGGTCCCACCCCCAGGCCTCCAGCCCCGCCGTCACCACCTTGCCCACCACCCAGTAAAGCAGGGCGAGGACCACCAAGGTCGCGAAGAAGAGCCCCCCGAGGGCGAAGAGGAGCCTCACCGGGTCCGAACCGAAGTACCTGTCGAACTGTTCCCTCAGCCACCGCCTCATCGATCCATCTCCGGGATCACCAAGTCGAGGCTCCCCAAGGTGGCCACCGCATCGGCTATCAACTGTCCTTTGACGGCCTCGGTGAAGGTCGCGAGGTTGGAGAAGCAGGGGCTGCGCCACTTGAGCCGATAGGGCTTGTCGCTGCCGTCGGACACTATGTAGATCCCCACCTCCCCTCGGGGGCTCTCGGTGGCGAAGTAGACGTCCCCTGGCACCGGCTTCTTGGGGACCTTTTCCAGCTTGTAGGGGCCCTCGGGCACCTTCTCCAGGGCCTCCTCCAAGACCCTGAGGCTCCTCTTCATCTCCTCGAGCCTCACCAGGTACCTGTCGTAGGAATCGCCCCTTTCGCCCACCACCACCTCTGGCTGAAGGTCTCCGTAAGCGGCATAGGGCTCCGCCTGCCTTATATCGAAGGGGACCCCTGAACCCCTCAAGGTGGGCCCTGTGGCCCCGTAGCGCCTCGCCACCTCCTTGGGGATCACCCCCACGTCCTTGGTCCTCTTGACGAAGATGATGTTGCCGGTGACGAGGTCGTCGTAGATCTCAAACCTCTTCCACATCCGCTCCACGAACCTCTTCACCCCCTCGAGGAACCCATCGTTCAGGTCCTCGTAGAGCCCTCCTATTCGGTAATAGGAGAAGGTGAGGCGGGAACCGGTGAGGCCCTCGAGGAGGTCCAAGATCTGCTCCCTGTCGTCGAAGGCGAAGAAGTAAGGGGTGGTGGCCCCGAGGTCGAGCAGGAAGGTCCCGAGCCAGAGCAGATGGCTCGAGATCCTGTTGAGCTCCAGCGTTATGGTCCTTATGTACTGGGCCCTCTCGGGCACCTCCAACTCGCAGAGCCTCTCCATGGCCCCCACGAAGCAGAGGCTGAAGGCCAGGGGGCCGACGTAATCGAGCCTCGCGGTGTTGGGGTAGTACTGTTGATAGGTGCGGACCTCGGCCATCTTCTCCTGCATCCGGTGCATGTAGCCAAGGACCGGCTCGGCCTGCTCTATGTACTCGCCCCTCATCTTCAGGATGAGGCGCAAGACCCCATGGGTGGAGGGGTGCTGGGGTCCCATGTTGATCCAGAAGGTGTCCTCCTCGGCGGCAGCCGGAAGGTAGTTCAGAAGCCGTCGGTCCTCCTCGGAGACCTCCACCCTCTCCTTCCTCATGGGGTAGAAGTCTATCCCCTCGTGTAGGAAGAGGTAGGCGAGGTTCGGGTGGTCCTTGAACCTCAAGCCGAAGAACTCGTGGATCTCGCGTTCGTGCCAAGCCGCCCCTGGATAGACCCTCCAGATGGAGGGGAGCTCGGGCTCGGAGGGGGCCACCTCCACCCTCACGGAGAGGCGCCGCGGGTCCTCCCAGTGGTTGAAGTGGTAAAGGACCTCGAGGCGGTCCACATAGTCCACACAGAGGACGTCCTCGATGTAATAACCCCTCTCGTCGATGGCCTCGGCCACCTCCACGATCCTGTCCTTGGGGGCCTTGATGTCGAACCAGTAGCCCCGCTGCTGGTAAGGGACCTCCTCGATGGAGAGGTCCCCTCCTTCCAGGGCCTTTATGAGGTCCTCGGCTACCATCTCCTCTCCGGCCCCGGGAACCGCCTCCAGCCCGTCAGCTTCTCCTCCAACTTCATGATCGCCTCAAGGAGCGCCTCCGGCCTGGGGGGACAGCCCGGTACGTAGACGTCCACGGGGATGACCTTGTCCACCCCTTCGATAACGTTATACTGTCCCTCGAATATGAAAGGCCCCCCTGAGATGGCGCAGTTGCCGTAGGCGATCACCCACTTGGGGGCGGCCATCTGCTCGTAGAGGGTCCGGACCACGGGGGCGATCTTCTTCGTTATGGTACCGGACACGATCATGAAGTCGCACTGCCGGGGGGAGGGCCTGAAGACCTCGGCGCCGAAGCGGGCCGGGTCGAAGCGGGCGGCTGTGGTGGCCATCATCTCTATGGCACAGCAGGCCAAACCGAAGGTCATGGGCCAAAGGGAGTTGGCCCTGGCCAAGTTGAGGAGCTTCTCCAGGACCCCGAACTTTACTATCGGCCCTCGTACTTCCACCGAAAGACCCCCTTTCCCCACGCGTAGGCGATGGCCAGGACCAGCAACAGCACGAAGACCAAGAGGGCGATGAACTCCTCGGGGTTGCCGCCCCTGACGTAACTGGTCGCCACCGGAAAGAGGTAAAGCACATCCACGTCAAAGGCTATGAAGATCAGGGCGTAGAGGTAGAAGAGGGCAGCGTACCTTATCCACGCGCTGCCGAAGGGGTCCATCCCGCACTCGTAGATGCTCTCGGTCTTGAGACCCACGGTCCTCGGGGCTATAAACCGGGGAATCAGCACCGCGATCAGGGCGAAGAGGATGGCGAGGACCGCGAAGGCGAGGACAAAAGCAAAATCCCTTAGGGTCGTCTCCACCCCCCTCCCTCCCGAGGAATAGGAAATCCTTATATACCCTCCTTATGGCCTTCTTGTCAATAGAAAATTTTCACAATATGGCCAGATGGA
>QMLK01000072.1 GCA_003646705.1 Deltaproteobacteria bacterium
AACAAAAAAAGAATACCTAAATTGACATATAACTCGCTCCATTGCGTCTTGCTTAAGCCCCATAGTCTACAATTTGACCAATAAACGACTCGGCCATGTGGCGCAATGTAAAGTATGGCACTCGTCAGAATGCAAAACACAAACGAAATTAGCATAGTCAATGATGTGATTTTCCGAATATTCATAGTATTACATAATCAGCTCAGGTTCAGATCAAGGGCCTGCGCCCCTGAAACGGAACCAACTTCCGAGGCCAATTTCGGCTAACATTTTGGGCATAAACCCATCAGTTGCTCAAATACTCCCCTCGGCAACCGGTATTCAACCGTGAGTGCCGACGGTCGTTGTCGTAATCCTCATCCATTTCTCGATTACCACCTCCAGCTCCCCAAAGGTGGCCGCCCCCAGAAACAAGGACACCCTCTCCCTCTTGAGGCTGCCTCTGCTCTCAGCATTCCACGTGGGCCTCCTATTTACACCGGTTTACACCGGGTAGTGGGCAGTGGACTCACTTAAGGGCCTTCATGACTTTCAGCCTCAACCTTGCTGTCTTTTCCGCTATCTCGGCCTTTATGGCGAAGATCTCCTTCTGGAGGGAGAGAATCCTCTGAAGGTCAGGTTTTTCCTTGAGCCATAGCCTCTTCAGCTCAAATTTTTTCTGGATCAACTTTTCCCGAAGGGGCAAGACCTCTTTTAAATACAGCTCTTGGACCTCGGAGGCTTTTTCTAAAGGGATTCTGCTCCAGCAGGGTCTGGCTTTGGCCCAATAACCGCATCCCTTCCAGGGACCGAGGGTCCACCTGCAGGCCATGGCCCCCTGAGCCAGGAGGAAAAGTCCAGCCAATAAGCCTGCTACCACCACTACTTTTCCTTTCATCTTTCACCTCCTTTTTTTCATTGTATTAGACGGCGGAAGGGGCAAATGGGTTTAAGAGACCTCCTTTATCGCAGGGATCATAATGTTGTGGGATGCCCTGAGGCAGAAGGGGACCAGCTCCTTTGAGGCGGCAGAGCTCTTAGGGGTCCCAAGGTCAACCCTTTACAGGTGGAAGAAGAAACTCAGGGAGGAAGGCCCCCGGGGCCTTGAACCCAGATCGAGGAGGCCCAGGGAGTCCGGGAATCTGGTGGGGGGTTGACACCCTCAGTGTGCCCCTTTTCCCCTGGCAAGGTGGTGAAGCAGTCCCCTGCCAGGGATGTGGTATCAGGGTGGAATGTCCTTGAGGTATTCTTGAGTGCGAGCTCTTCCTGTGGGAGGAGATTCCTTGAGGCACTATTTTTGAGGGTTCCCTTTCGGGTTAAGGCCATCAAGGTGGATGGGAGATCTGAATTTTACGGGGAGTTTGAGGGGGAGTGTCAGAGGAGGGGTGTGAGGATTTATGTGGTTCGGCCTCGCAGTCCTGAGGAGCAGGGTCATGGGGAGAGGGCCCAGGGGATACGCCGGTCCAAGTTTACGAGAGCTATGATTTGCCCCCGGAGCTTGGGGAAGCTGAGGCAGGTGGTGAGGGAGTGGGAGTGGATCTGCAACTTCTTAAGGCCTTCGAGGCCCTTGGGAGGAAAGACCCCCTGGGAGTACCTGATGGAGAACCACAGGGGAGCGATCCTCTTTGAGCCCCAGGTGTCCCAAATGTACTGGACCCGGACAAAGGCTTGACAAGGGGCAAGGGTTTATTTAGCCTAAAGGATGGGCGGGCATAGCTCAGGTGGTAGAGCACAAGCTTCCCAAGCTTGGGGTCGCGGGTTCGAGTCCC
Organism: Deltaproteobacteria bacterium; assembly: GCA_003646705.1. Taxonomy (GTDB): domain Bacteria; phylum Desulfobacterota; class B13-G15; order B13-G15; family B13-G15; genus B13-G15. Next base: position 1,749 of record QMLK01000072.1, read on the forward strand.
GTTGCCCGCTCCATTTTATTTTTGCCTCGACAAGTTGGGTTCAAAGGGGCCTTGCTTGACAAAGGGATGGGAAGCTGTTATTTGATAATCCTTGGAGGCACGTAGCTCAGGGGGAGAGCGCTACCTTGACGCGGTAGAGGTCGACGGTTCGAAGCCGTCCGTGCCTACCATGAAATTTTTTATGTCTTCTGAAGAGGGACAGAGCTTTTAATAAGGGCGGAAGAGGAGGCATCGCTGAGGGAAATGGGTGGTGCCTCCTTTTAATGTCTTGATGCCAAGCGAAGGACGATGGGATCCGCAAAAGGCGACGAATATCTGAGCACCTTGCGTCACAGCGCCGCCCACATCATGGCCCAGGCGGTCAAAGAGCTCTTCCCTGGGGTGAAGCTCGCCATCGGCCCCTCTACGGAAGAGGGCTTTTACTACGATTTCGACTATGAAGGGACCTTCAGCGAGGAGGATCTCCCCAAGATAGAGGCCAGGATGAGGGAAATCGTGGCCCAGGACCTCCCCTTCATCAGGGAGGAGATGGCGAAGGAGGAGGCCCTCCGTTTCTTTCAGGAGAGGGGCGAAAGCTACAAGGTGGAACTGCTGGAGGAGATCCCCGATGATCGCGTGACCATCTATCGTCAGGGCGACTTCGTGGACCTCTGTCGCGGCCCCCATGTGGCCTCTACGGGAGAGGTCAAGGCCTTCAAACTCCTGAGCGTGGCCGGGGCCTATTGGAGGGGGGATGAGCGGAATCGGATGCTGCAGCGGATCTACGGCACCGCTTTCCCCACCGAGGAGGAGTTGAAGGCCTTTCTCGATCGGCTTGAAGAGGCGAAAAGGAGGGACCATCGGAGGTTGGGCAAGGAACTCGAGCTCTTCTCCACCCACGAGGAGGTGGGGCCGGGCCTCGTGATATGGCACCATCGGGGGGCCATGGTTAGGTGGTTGCTCGAGGAGTTCGAGAGGAGGGAGCACCTGAAGAGGGGTTATCAGTTCGTGGTGGGACCCCATATCCTGAAGGCGGAGCTCTGGAGGCGGTCCGGCCACTACGACTACTACCGCGAGCACATGTACTTTACGGAGGTGGAGGGGCAGGAGTACGCCTTGAAGCCCATGAACTGCCTGGCCCACATCATGGTCTACAGATCCCGTCAGAGGAGTTATCGAGACCTTCCCTTGCGGCTCTTCGAGCTCGGTACCGTCCACCGGCACGAGCGTTCGGGGGTCCTACACGGCCTGCTGCGGGTCAGGGAGTTCACCCAGGACGATGCCCACATCTTTTGCCGCCCGGACCAACTGCACGACGAGATCAGGGGGATCCTCGACTTCGTCCAGGAGGCCATGGAGCTCTTCGGCTTCAGCTTTGAGGCGGAGCTGAGCACCAGGCCCGAGAAGTCCATCGGGACCGACGAGGACTGGGAGCGGGCCACCAAGGCCCTCCGCGAGGTCCTGGAAGAGGAAGGATTTTCCTACGAGGTCAACGAAGGGGAGGGGGCCTTTTACGGCCCCAAGATCGACATAAAGCTCGAGGACGCCCTCGGCCGCAAGTGGCAGTGCGCCACCATCCAGTGCGATTTCTCCTTGCCCGAACGTTTCGACTTGAGCTATATAGGGGCGGACGGTTCCAAGCACCGCCCGGTGATGATCCACAGGGTGATCTTGGGGGCCCTGGAGAGGTTCGTAGGGGTGTTGATCGAGCATTACAAAGGGGCCTTCCCCCTTTGGCTCGCCCCGGAACAGGTCAGGGTCCTGAGCATCACCGACAGGCACATCCCCTACGGGGAGGAGGTCTGCAGGAGGCTACAGCAGGAGGGCGTGAGGGCGGAGGGGGATTTCCGGAACGAGAAGCTGGGCTACAAGATCCGACAGGCCCAGTTGGAGAAGGTCCCCTATATGTTGGTGGTGGGGGACAGGGAGCTGGAGGAGCAGAAGGTGGCCGTCAGGAGCAGGGAGGAAGGCGATCTCGGGGCCATGACCTTGGAGGCCTTTCTGGAGATGGTCTTGCCCCATTGCGGCATCCCATCCCTCGGAGGGAGGTGATCAGGAGATAGAGAAGAGGCTACGGGTAAACCGGGCCATAAGGGCTCGAACGGTGAGGGTGGTGGACCCTGAGGGGAAGCAGTTGGGCATCATGTCCCTCAGGGAGGCCTTGGCCAAGGCCGAGGAATTCGGTTTGGATCTGGTGGAGGTGGCACCCAATGCAGACCCTCCGGTCTGCAAGATCATGGATTACGGCAAGTTCAAGTACTTGCAGAGCAAGAGGGCTCAGGAGGCCAAGAAGAAGCAGCAGGCATCGAGCCAGATAAAGGAAATCAAGATGCGACCGCGCACCGAAGAACACGATCTACAGATCAAGCTGAAGAAGATCGAGGAGTTCTTGAAGAGCGGCCATAAGACCAAGGTCCGTATCGTCTTCCGCGGTCGAGAGTTGGCCCACAAGGAAGCAGGTGAAAGGATGATGCAGAGGATCCTGGAGGAGACGAAGGAGTGGGGCAAACCCGACTACCAGCCCAAGTTCGAGGGGCGACAGATGGTGGTGATGTTGAGCCCCCGTTCAAGCGGGGGTTGAGGAGGCCTGAAGATGCCGAAACTGAAGACCAACCGATCCGCGGCGAAGCGCTTCAGACTGACCGGCTCCGGCACCAAGGTCAGGCGATACAGGGCCTGTGCCAGCCACCTCTTGAGGAAGAAGACCTCGAAGCGCAAGAGGAGGCTCGGCCGCCCGGCCTTGGTGGATGCCACCAACGTAAGGGCCGTGAAGCGGCTCATCCCCTACGGCTGAGGAGGTTCGGCCATGCGCGTGAAGGGAGGACCGAGAGGGGCCAGGCGCCGCAAGAAGATCCTGAAGCTTGCCAAGGGTTACTGGGGTTCCAGGGGGAAACTCCTCCGTGTGGCCCGCTTGACGGTGGAGCGGGCCCTCCGCTACTCCTACCGGGATCGCAAGGTGAGGAAGCGGGAGTTCCGGCGCCTCTGGATCGCCAGGATCAACGCTGCGGCGCGCGCCCATGGGATGACCTACAGCCGCTTCATGGAGGGACTGCGGAAGGCCGAGGTGGGTCTCGACAGGAAGGTCCTGGCCGACATGGCGGTCAAGGACCAGGAGGGCTTCGCCAAGCTGGTAGAGATCGCCAAAGCCCATGTCTCCTCATGAGCTTGAGGAGCGCCTGCTGGCGCTTGAGCGGGAGGCCGCGGAAGCCATCCAGGGGGAGGAGGAGGTCTCTGGCCTTGAGGCCCTGAGGGTCAAGTACCTCGGGCGGAAAGGTCTCCTTACGCAGCTGCTCCGTTCCCTGAAGGAGGTACCGCAGCAGGAGCGGCCGAGGCTTGGGCAGTTGGCCAACAGCGTGAAGGCCTCCCTTGAGAAGAGGCTCGAGGAGGCGAAGGAGAGGGCCCTCCTGCGGGAACGCGAGCGGGCCTTGCGGTCAGAGACCGTGGACGTCACCCTCCCCGGGGCTCCGCTGCCTCGAGGCCGATTCCACCCCATAAGCCAGGTCATGGACGAGATCGTCGAGATCTTCACCTCCATGGGCTTTCAGGTGGCCGAGGGCCCAGAGGTGGAGTGGGACTACTACAACTTCGAGGCCTTGAACATCCCCAAGGACCATCCCGCGCGGGACATGCACGATACCTTTTACTTCTCCTCTGAGATGCTCCTGAGGACCCATACCTCCCCAGTGCAGGTGAGGGTGATGCAGAGGCAACGCCCCCCCATCCAGGTCATCTCGCCAGGAGTGGTCTACAGGCGCGACTCTGACATCTCCCACACCCCCATGTTCCATCAGGTGGAGGGGCTATTGGTGGACGAGGGGGTCTCTTTCTCCCACCTCAAAGGGACCCTCGGCTTCTTCGTGAAGGAGTTCTTTGGAAGGGGCACCGAGATGCGGTTCCGGCCCAGCTTCTTCCCCTTCACCGAGCCGAGCGCTGAGGTGGACATAGGTTGCGTCATCTGCGGGGGGAGGGGCTGCAGCGTGTGCGGTGGGACGGGGTGGCTTGAGATCCTGGGCTGTGGCATGGTCCATCCCGAGGTCTTCAGGGCCGTGGGCTACGAGTTCGGTCGCCTCACGGGCTTCGCCTTCGGGATGGGGGTGGAGAGGATCGCCATGCTGCGCTACGGGATCAACGACATCCGCCTCTTCTTCCAGAACGACCTGAGGTTCCTCGAGCAGTTTTAGCCCAGGGTGAAGGATGAAGATCCCCTTTTCTTGGCTTAGGGAGTTCGTGGAGATAGATTTGGGGCCCCACGAGGTGGGCGAGATCCTTACCATGGGGGGCGTAGAGTTGGAGGGGGTGGAGG
>QMLK01000073.1 GCA_003646705.1 Deltaproteobacteria bacterium
CCCCCACACAGATCCCCACCCTCTCGGGGTCCTCCCGCTCCGGCTCCAGGCCGGAGTCCTCCAGGGCGACCTTGGCCGCCGCCACGGCGTACTGGATGAAGGCGTCCATCTTGCGCGCCTCTTTGGGATCGATGAAGTCGGTGGGGTCGAAGTCCCTTATCTCCGCGGCTATCCTCGTCTCGAAGGCGGAGGCGTCGAACTTGGTTATGGGCCCCACGGCGGAGACGCCCTCACAGATCTTCTCCCACACCCCATCGACCCCAACGCCCTGGGGGATGACCATCCCCAGGCCTGTAACCACTACCCTCCTCTTCAAGGGATCCCCCCTATCCTTGGGCCACCTTCTCCTTGAGGTAGTTGATGGCGTCACCAACGGTGACGATCTTCTCGGCGTCCTCGTCGGGGATCTCTATCCCGTACTCGTCCTCCAGGGCCATGATCAGCTCCACCAGATCGAGGGAGTCGGCCCCCAAGTCGTCGACGAACTTGGCCTCAGGAACCACCTCGCTCTCGTCCACCCCCAATTGCTGAACGATCAACTCCTTTAGCCTTTCCTCCAACGAAGAAGCCATTCCCTCACCTCCTTAAGGTTTTTGATCCCAGGGGCTATTATACCCTCAAGACCTCCTTCAGTCGTTCAAGACCCTTGAGGTCCTCTACGTTGAGGACCCTCGCTGCAGGTTCTGTCCTCCTTATCAACCCCGAAAGGACCCTCCCTGGCCCTACCTCCACGAAGGTGTCCACCCCTAAGGCCACCATCCTGCGGACCGAGTCCTCCCAGAGGACGGGGCTTGAGATCTGAGCCACCAACAGGTCCTTGGCACGAGAGGCTGAGGTGTTAGGCTCTGCCTCTACGTTGGTGACGAGGGGGATGCTGAGGTCCTTCATCTCCAGGGTGGCGAGGACCTCCTTCAGGCGCCTGGCAGCGGGCTCCATCAGCGGGGAGTGGAAGGGACCGCTCACTTGGAGCACCACCGCCCTTCGCGCCCCCATCCCCTTGGCCAGGGCCACAGCCCGCTGGACGGCCCCGAGATGGCCCGAGATGACCACTTGTTCGGGGGAGTTGAAATTGGCCGGGACCAGGACCTCCCCCTGGGCGGCCCGCTGACAGAGCTCCTTTACCCCCTCCCTCGAGAGCCCGATCACCGCCGCCATGCCGCCCTCTCCAGGGGGACAGGCCTCCTGCATGAAGCGCCCCCTCATCCTTACGACTCTAAGGCCATCCCCGAAGGATAGCCCCCCTGCGGCCACCAAGGCCGAATACTCCCCGAGGCTGTGGCCCGCTACGTAGTCGGGTCGAACCCCGAGCTGGTGGATGACCCGCCACACCGCCACAGTCACGACGAAGACCGCGGGTTGCGTGTTCTCCGTCAGCTTTAACTCCTCCTCAGGCCCCTCGAAACAGAGCCCCCTTATGTCAAAGCCGAGGACCTCCTGGGCCTCGGCGAAGGTCTCCTTCACCACTGGGAAGGCCTCCCACAACTCCCTCCCCATCCCTATGTATTGAGACCCCTGACCTGGGAAGACGAAGGCGACCTTCCCCATCAACGTCTCCTCCGGGCCGACTCCTTGATGAGCTCAAGGGCTATGTTGTTCCGCTGGATCTGATTGGTCCCTTCATAGATCTGCAGGATCTTGGCGTCCCTCATCATCTTCTCCACAGGGAAGTCCCTCATGTAGCCGTAGCCGCCGAGGATCTGGACGGCGTCCTCGGTCACCTTCATGGCGATATCGCTCGGGAAGAGCTTCGCCATGGCGGCCTCCTTGCTGAAGTCCCTCGGCCTGCTGTCTATGTACCTGGCCACCGAGTACACCAAGGCCCTGGCCGCCTCTATCTGGGTCGCCATGTCTGCCAGCATGTGCTGCACGGCCTGAAAGGATATGATCTTCTGACCGAACTGGACCCGCTGCCGCGCGTACTGCAGCGCCACCTCGAAGGCCCCTTGGGCCAGGCCCACCGCTTGGGCCCCGATGCCGGGGCGGGTCATGTCGAAGGTCCTGAGGATCGCGATCAGCCCGATCCCCTCCCGACCTCCAAGGAGGTTCTCCTCGGGGACCCAACAGTCCTCGAAGATCAACTCCCGCGTTGCCGAGGCGCGGATTCCCATCTTCTTCTCCCTCTTGCCGAAGGAAAAACCAGGGGTGTCCTTCTCCACGATGAAGCCGCTGATGCCCCTTGGACCGCGGCGCTTGTCGGTGACGGCGAAGACCACGTAGATGTGGGCCTCTCCGCCGTTGGTGATCCACTGCTTGGTGCCGTTCAAGCGGTAGCCCTTGCCGTCCCTTACGGCCTGGGTCTGCATAGCCGCTACATCGCTGCCGGCGCCCGCCTCGGTGGCGGCAAAGGCCGCAAGCCTCTCACCACTGGCTATCTGAGGGAGGTATCTCCTCTTCTGCTCCTCTGTGCCGAAGAGGAGGATGGGATAGGCGCCGAGGCCGCTGGCGGCGTAACTGACCGACACCCCTATACAGGCCCGGCTCAACTCCTCCACCACGAGGCAGTTCTCGAAGACCCCACCGCCTGACCCCCCGTACTCCTCGGGGATGGCCACTCCGAAGAGGCCCGCCTCAGCGCAGACCTTCAGTATCTCCCACGGGAACTCCTCCTTCTCGTCCAGCTCCGCCCTCACGGGTATGATCTTCTCCTCAGCGATCTTCCTGGCCAGCTCCTTCAGCATCCTCTGTTCTTCGGTCAGGAAATAGTCCACCTTACACCTCCTAATGGCTCGTCCTGTCCCTGAAGTGCTCCCAAAACCGGAGAGCCCCCCATCTCTTGAGCTCCTGGCTCTCCTCCAAGGCCCTCACCAAGGAGGTGTTGACGTCATGGATCACATAGTCTGCCGCAGCGAGCACCGCTCGCTCGATGGCCAGGGGAGAGGAGTGACCGTGGCATATGAAGCAGACCCCCCTCACCCCCAGAAGGGGCACTCCTCCATAAGAGGTGTAGTCCACCTTCCTCACTATCCTCCGCCATGCCTTCCCCATGAGGAGGTAACCGATCTGGGCCAAGAAGCTCCTCCTTATCTCCCTACGAAGGATCCACTTGAGGAAGTCGCCCATGCCCTCGCTCGCCTTCAACACCACGTTGCCCACGAAGCCGTCACAAACCACCACGTCCACATCGCCAGCGTAAATGTCCTTGCCCTCGATATAGCCCACGTAATTCAGGCTGCTCCTCTTCAACATCTGGTGGGCCTTCCGCGTAACCTCGTTGCCCTTGGTGTCCTCGGTGCCGTTGCTCAGGAGCCCCACCGCGGGCCTCTCCCTCTTGAGGACCAGTCGCGCGTAGATCTCCCCCATGATGGCGAACTGCACGAGGTGCAGGGGACGGCAATCGACGTTCGCCCCCACATCGAGCACCACCGTATAGCCCCTCACAGAGGGGTGGAGGCTGGCCAAGGCTGGCCGCTCGACGCCATGGAGCCTCTTCAGCCGCCACATGGCGATGGCCATGGCGGCCCCGGAATTGCCCGCTGTGACCACCGCATCCACCTCCCCATCAGCCATGAGGTCGATGGCCACACGGATGGAGGAATCAGCCTTGGACCTCACCGCCTTGGAAGGGGATTCATCCATCGCGACGACTTGGGAAGCGTGGACCAACTTCACCTTCCTCTTAGGGAAGGAGTACCTCTTCAACTCCTCCTGCACCCGTGAATTGTCCCCTACCAGGACCACCTCCCCCTTCAGGTCCTTGGAGGCCCGTACCGCCCCCTCCACCACGGCCCTCGGAGCATAATCGCCACCCATGGCGTCGACCGCCACCCTCAGAGGCCTCCCTTCCATCTCTCCGCTTAGATCTCCTCGACCTTGAGGATCTCCTTCCCCCTATAAGTGCCGCAGTGAGGGCAAACGTGATGAGGAAGTTTAGGTTCGTGACACTGAGGACACAGGACCACCTGTGGAGACGTCAACTTGTAGTGTGTCCTCCTCTTATCCCTCCTCGACTTGGAAGTCCGCTTCTTGGGAACGGCCATCTTCCTACCCCTTTAGGGAGAGTTTCAGGTCCTTGAGGATCGCAAAACGCGGATCTAAGGCCTCTTTGGGGCAACCACAGTCCCCCTCGTTCAGGTCCTTGCCACAGGTGGGGCAAAGGCCCCTGCAATCCTCTTTGCAGAGGGGCTTCATAGGGATGGACAGCCATATCCGCTCCCTCAAGATCTCCTCCACCTCCACTGTCTCCTCCCTCAGGAACCCCACCTCCATATCCTTCGCGGAGAGCTCCACCTCATCCTCCTGCGGGGCGTACCTTATATGGAGGTAAAGGCTCTCGAAGTCCTCGGAGATGGGCAACTCGAACTCCTTGAGGCACCGGGCACAACGGATGAAGACGGTACACCGAAAGTCCCCCCTTATAACCACCCCCCTCTTCTCCCTCTTCAAGGACAGCTTCCCCCTCACCGGAGAGGCCAGCCTCATCTTCTCCTCGAGGGAGCCCTTGGGACCCTTAAGGGGGAGATCTCCCACCTCCTCTAAGGCCACCTCCAATCCTTCAGGGGGAATGTCCTCCCATTGCACCCTCATGGCGATCAAAGCCCCTCTCCCGCCTCCCTGAGCAAAGTATCAACGGTTGATGAAAGGTTTCTCAAAGAGCCGAAAATTTTTGGAGACATCAGTATATATACAGCCCCCTTTTTGTCAAGCCCGCCTTATCTTGCGGGAAACCCCTCAGATCTTGAGCCTTTCAGCGGCTCGGACCGAGGGACTGGTCGAGCTCGCCAAAAGGGCAGCCCCCAAGGCCCCTACGATCTGGGGCTCATGGGGGATGTTGAGGGGTATCCCGAGGAGCTCCCTTAGGGCACGGACCATCCCCCTGTTCTTCGCCACCCCCCCGGTGAAGGTGACCTCGCCCTTCATGGGCAACCTCTTCGCCATGCCCAGGATCCTACGAGCGATGGCCCGATGGAGACCCCAGACGATCTCGTCGCGTCGGGACCCCTCTGCCACCAACGATATCACCTCCGATTCGGCGAAGACGGTACACATGCTGCTTATGGGCACGGCCTTGAGGGCATTGGCGGCCTCGGAAGCCATCTCCTCTATCTCCATCTCAAGGGCTTGGGCCATTACCTCGAGGAAACGGCCAGTGCCTGCAGCGCATTTGTCGTTCATCACGAAGTCCAGGACCTTGCCCCTTTCATCCAGGGCTATGACCTTGGCGTCCTGCCCCCCGATGTCTATCACCGTCCTCGTCTTCGGGAAGAGAAAATGGGCCCCTCTGGCATGGCAGGTGATCTCCGTCACCTGCCTGGAGGCGAAGGGGATGCGCAACCGTCCATAGCCCGTGGCCACCACCCCCCCCAACTCCCCCTCCTGTAGACCAGCCCTGGCCAGAGCCTCATCGAAACAGCGACGGGCTGCCCCTACGGGGTCGGCCCCCGTCCTGCGGAGGCTCCAAGACAGCACCTCTTCCCCCCTCAAGATGACCACCTTGGTGCAGAGGCTCCCCACATCTATCCCGGCGAAGGCCCTCATCTGGACTCGAGCATCTCTGCGAAGGCCTGAAGCCTCGTCAACGTCTGTCCCGGTGAGTAGTTGTCGGGATCGGCTCCATCCCCCGGCAACAGGAGGTAAAGAAGCCCCATCTCCTTGAGGGCCTCCCCCAACTGGACCGCCCCTCCCGTGCTCTGGCGACAGCCCCAGTGGGAGAAGTGGATGGCCCCTTGAACGCCATAACTCGAAGCCATCTCCCTGACGGCCTGAAGGCGTCGCTCCAGAGGACCAGCCCAAGGGTTGCAGAGGAGCTTATCGGTCAGGCTCTCCCATGGGGCCTCGGGCCGAGGCTCCGGCCACCAGAGGTAGTTGGCCTCTTCGAAGGCCACGGCGATTCCCCTGGCATCGAGGAAGGAGAAGAGCGAGTTGGGGTAATAAGGCCTTATGTGATGGAGCCACAGCACCCTGAACCGCTCCCGAGGTAGGTATCCCTTCCTATCTCTCACCCTCACCGCTATATGATCCCTCAGGGCCCTGAAAAACTCCAC
>QMLK01000074.1 GCA_003646705.1 Deltaproteobacteria bacterium
GATGATCTTCAAGGCCAGCTCGATCCCCACCCCGGACTTCGTCCCCCTGGAGGGGGCAAAGGGGGCGCCCTTCCCCCTCCCATGGGTGGTGAAACCGGCTTCAGAGGGCTCGACCATAGGGGTCACTGTGGTCGAGAGGGAGGAGGACCTCGGCAAGGCCGTGGAGCTGGCGAGGCGCTACGACGAAGAGGTCTTCATCGAGAGGTTCATCCCCGGCAAGGAGCTCACCGTGGCGGTCGTGGACGGCAAGGCCTTTGAGGTGGTGGAGGTAGCCCCCAAGACCGGCATCTACGACTACCGAGCCAAATACACCCCCGGGATGACCGATTACCTCATCCCGGCCACCGTCCCGGAGCAGAAGCGGGAGGAGGCGAAGGCCTTGGCCCTCCGGGCCTATGAGGCCCTGGGTTGTTGGGGCTGCGCCCGGGTGGATATGAGGATGGAGGAGGGGGGGAGGATTTGGGTCCTCGAGGTGAACACCATACCCGGGATGACCGAGACGAGCCTGGTGCCGAAGGCAGCAGCCTACGAAGGGGTATCCTTCGATGACCTCGTGCTCCAGATGCTCAAAGGAGCCTCTTTGAAGGTGAGGAGATGAGGACGGCCCTCCTGATGCTCATCGCGGGGATCTTCCTCTCGCTGCCCTGGCTGAAGGGCATGGTGGGGAAGGCCATGCCGCACATAAGGAGGGTGGAGGTGGAGGGCTGCTCAAGGGTCGAGGTGGAGGAGGTGAAGAGGGCGCTTCTGCCTTTCCTCCACGGGAGGTCCCTCGTGGAGGCCGATCTGAGGAGGGCCGCCCGGTCCCTCCGCTCCCACCCTTGGGTGAGGGACTGCGAGTTCTGGATGCTCTTCCCCGACGGGCTGAGGGTGAGGATCGAGGAACGGAGGGCTGTGGCCCTCCTTCAATGGCGAGGGAGTTCCTTCCTGGTGGACGAAAGGGGAAAGACCTTCACAGAGGCCCGTGGGGAAGAGGACCTCCCGTGGATAAAGGGGGTGGCTCCTTGGGATCAGGAGGAGGTCGGCCGTATCCTGAGGCTCCTCGCCATGGTCCGCCACCATCCCGTCTTCAGCGAGGGGATAGAAGGGGTGGAGGAATACAGCGGCACCTATATCCTGAGGACAAAGGCGGGGCTTCTGGTCCGTTTGGGGTCCGAGGGACTCCAGGGACAGCTTCGGGCCCTCGAGAGGGTATGGCGTATCCTCTCCCCCAGGGGCAGCACCCCTGCTTACATCCTCTGCGAGGGACCGGATCGGGTGGTGGTCGGTTTCAAGGGGAGAGCGCCCAAGGCCTCGGGAAGAGGAAGCCCTGGAGGGTGATCCCCTGAAGGAGGAGAAGATGGCCAAGAGGGAAGAGTACATAGTCGGTTTAGACATAGGGACCACCAAGATATGCGCCTTGGTGGGGATACCCACCGTGGAGGGGGTGGACGTCATAGGCATAGGCACCTATCCCTCCCACGGCCTGAGGAAGGGGGTGGTGGTGAACATCGAGGCCACCGTCCGCTCCATCAGGCGGGCGGTGGAGGAGGCTGAACTGATGGCGGGCTGCGAGATCCACTCCGCCTTCGTGGGGATCGCCGGGGGGCATATCAAGGGGATGAACAGCCACGGGGTGGTGGCCTTGAAGTCCCGGGAGGTCACAGAGGACGACGTTCGGCGGGTGATCGACGCCGCCAAGGCGGTGGCCATCCCCATGGATCGAGAGGTCATCCACATCTTGCCCCAGGAGTTCATCGTCGATGGGCAGGACGGCATCAAGGACCCACGGGGGATGAGCGGGGTGAGGCTCGAGGTGAAGGTCCACATCGTCACCGGAGCGGTCACCTCCGCCCAGAACCTCATCAAGTGCGTCAACAAGGCGGGCATGACCGTGGACGACATCGTGCTTCAACAGTTGGCCGCGAGCGAGGCCGTCCTCACCCCCGAGGAGAAGGAGCTGGGCGTGGCCCTCGTGGATATAGGCGGAGGTACCACCGACCTGGCCATCTTCCACAGGGGCAGCATAAAGCACACGGCGGTCATCTCCCTCGCGGGGGACCACGTGACAGGCGACATAGCTGTGGGGCTCCGCACCCCCATAGAGGAGGCGGAGAAGCTCAAAAAGAGGTACGGCTGCGCCCTCGCCTCCATGGCTCCAGTGGAAGAGGTGGAGGTCCCCCCTGTGGGGGAGGGCCAGCGGCCGCGGAAGGTCTCGCGACAGCTGCTGGCCGAGATCATCGAGCCACGGATGGAGGAGATCCTGGGACTGGTGGAGGAGGAGATAGAACGATCCGGCTTCAGGAGGATGATCCCCTCGGGGGTGGTCATCACCGGAGGGAGCGCCCTCATGGAGGGGATAGTGGAGCTGGCTGGACAGATCTTCGACCTGCCCGTCAGACGAGGCTACCCCAAGCGCATCGGGGGGCTGGTGGACATCGTCCGCAACCCCCAGTACGCCACGGCCATAGGGCTGGTGCTCTACGGGGCCAAGGGGGGCAGAAGGGCGGATTTCCAGCCCCATGAGGAAAATATCTTCGACAAGGTTAGCAGACGGATGAAGGAGTGGTTCAAGGAGATGTTCTCCTGAAGGTCAAGGGAAGGGGGGAGACCATGGCCGAGTGGAAGGATTTGGAACTCCAATTTCCAGAGAAGGAATTCGTAAAGGAGGTCTTCGACATGTTTGAATTGGAGAAGAACCAAAGCGCAGGGGCCACCATCAAGGTCATAGGTATCGGTGGGGCGGGATGCAATGCCCTCAACACCATGATCGAGTACGGCCTGGGGGGGGTGGACTTCATCGCCGCCAACACCGACGTCCAAGCCCTGAGGAGGTGCCTCGCCCCCATAAAGGTGCAGTTGGGCGAGAGGCTCACCGGAGGCAGGGGCGCCGGGGGTGACCCCCAGGTGGGCCGTGATGCAGCCAAGGAGAGCCTCGACCTGATAAGGGACGTGCTGCACGGGGCCGATATGGTCTTCATCACCGCGGGCCTCGGCGGGGGCACCGGCACCGGAGGGGCCCCCATAGTGGCCCAGGTGGCCAAGGAGATGGGGGCCTTGACGGTGGCCATCGTCACCAAACCCTTCCACTTCGAGGGCAAGAAACGGAGACGCCAGGCGGAGGAGGGCTGGCGGGAGCTGAAGGAGGAGGTGGACACCCTCATCACCATCCCCAACGACCGCCTCTTGGCCATAAGCGACGGGGACACCCCCCTCATGGAGGCCTTCAGGAAGGCCGATGAGATCCTCTACCAGGCCGCCAAGGGGATCTCCGACCTGATCGTGGTGCCAGGGCTCATAAACCTCGATTTCAACGACGTCCGGGCCGTGATGTCCGAGATGGGGATGGCCATCATGGGGATGGGTTCCGCCTCCGGCGAGGGCAGGGCCACGGAGGCGGCCCAACGGGCCATATCGAGCCCCTTGCTCGAGGACATCTCCATCCACGGCGCCCGGGGGGTCCTCATCAACATCACCGGAGGCAGGGACTTGACCCTTCACGAGGTGAGCGAGGCCTCGGAGCTCATCCAGCAGGAGGCCCACGAGGACGCCAACATCATCTTCGGCGCCGTGGTGGACGAGGGGCTCCAGGGCGAGATGAGGGTCACCGTCATCGCCACCGGCCTCCAGGCCGAGGAGGCCGAAGTACGCCGTCCCGCCCCCGTCCTGGCGGAGGAGGAGATGCGGGACATGGATGTGCCGGCCTTCATGCGGAGGGGCAAGGTCCTGGACGACTTCAGCGGCTTCCGCTTCCGACCGAGGAGGGAACCCCACCGCGGGGAGCGCTCGGATCTGCCGACCTTCATGAAGAAACAGGCCGATTGAGGGCCCTGAAGGAGGGAACCGCAAGGACAAACCTTTAACCCCCCTTAAAGATAGCCCGCCCTTTGACGCCCAGCCCTGACGTTGCTACAGAGGCCATCTCGTTCTAAGATGCCCATAGCTTTGGAGGGACATCCATGTCCTTTTACATCAAGAGGCGATACGAAGAACTCCTGAGCCATGAGCGGGGCACCGTCCACAAGGACTGGGGCGGCAAGATCACCATATGCCTCGTCTTCCCCAACCGCTACCGGGTGGGGATGTCCAACCTCGGCTTTCAGTTGATCTACGCCCTGCTGAACGCCCACCCCGATGTGGTATGCGAGAGGGCCTTCCTCCCCGAGAAGGACCTCCTGGAGGAGTACCTCCGAACCCAGACGCCCTTGCTCTCCCTCGAGAGCCGCCGGCCCCTGAACCAATTCCACGTAGTGGCCTTCTCTCTCCCCTTTGAGAACGACTATCCCAACCTCCTGGAGATCCTCCACCTCGGCAGGGTGCCCGTATTCTCGTCGGAGCGAGGGCCGCGGGACCCCTTGGTGGTGGCGGGAGGGGCGGCCATCACCATGAACCCCGAACCGCTGGCCCCTTTCCTGGACTGCGTCCTCATAGGGGAGGGGGAGGAACTGGTGGAGGAGTTCCTGGAGGGCCTCAGGCGGAGCTGGGACTCTCCGCGGAAGGACCTCCTAAAGGAACTCGCCCTGATCCCGGGCATCTACGTGCCCTCCCTCTACGAACCGCGTTGGGGGACCGACGGCACCCTCCAGGAGATCAGGCCCCTCGGTACCGGGGTCCCCGAAAGGGTGCCGAGGAGGTGGCTCCAGGATCTACGGACCTCGACCTTGATCTCCTCCCCCCTCCTCACCCCCGAAGCCGAATTCGGGGAGACGGTCCTCATCGAGGTGGGGAGGGGATGTCCCTACAGGTGCCGCTTCTGCGCCGTCCGCACCCTTTACGACCCCTTCAGACCGAGGCCCTTGGAGGCCCTGGAGAGGGCCGCCGAAGAAGGCCTCGGCCAAACGGGCAAGGTCGGCCTGCTGGGGGCCGCCGTGGCGAGCCACCCTCAGTTCGAGGAGCTCTGCCGCCACATCCTCTCGGAGGGGGGGAGCTTTTCGGTGGCCTCCTTGAGGGCGGATAGGGTCACACCCGAGGTGGCCAGAGCCCTGGCCGAGGCCGGCCAGCTCCAGGCGACCTTGGCCCCCGAGGCGGGATCAGAGGCCCTGAGGCAGAGGATCGCCAAAGGGCTGCTGGACGAGGAGATCCTTGAGGCCGTCAGAAACTTGGCCGAGGGGGGGATAACCACCCTGAAGCTCTACTTCATGGTGGGGCTGCCCGGAGGGGGGGAGGAGGTGAAGGAGATCGCGGCCCTGGTGAGGAGGATCAGGCATCAGATGACGGTCGCCCTCAAGGGAAGGCGGCGGGAGGAGCTGATAGTGAGCGTGAACCCCTTCGTGCCCAAACCCTGGACTCCCCTTCAGTGGCATCCCTACGAAGGTGTGAAGAGGCTGCGCCAAAAGATCAAGGCCTTGAAGAGGGAACTCCAAAAGGTCCCCAACTGTAGGCTGTTGCACGACCTGCCCAAGTGGGGCTACTTCCAGGCCCTCTTCTCCTTGGGGGACAGAAGGGTCGGCCTCTCCCTCTATCGAGGATGGAGGGAAGGGGATTGGCCAAGATACCTGAAGACCGCCCCCTTTAACCCCGATTTCTGGGTGATGAGGCCCAAAGGAAAGGACGAGAGGTTCCCCTTCGAGGTGATCGATATAGGAGTTGAACGTCAGTTCCTCTGGGAGGAGTACCAGAGGGCTATGAGTCCTTAGCCCCCTCTTTGCCCTCGGCCTTCTTCTCCTTGTCTCCCTTCCTTTCTGCTTCCTTCTTCCCCTTGTCCTTGTAATCGGTGGCGTACCAACCGGTCCCCTTGAGCTGGAAGTTGGTCAAGGAGATTATCCTAGACGCCTCCCCCTGGCAGTACTTGCAGGTCACCACAGGGGGATCGTCCACCTTCTGCAAGACCTCGAATTCCTTGCCGCAATTCTTACAGCGGTATTCGTAGATGGGCATCTCTCCTTCCTCCTTTCCGGAGAAAGACAAAATAAGGCCCGAGGCCCTCGCTTTCAAGGGAAAAATTATCCCTAAAGCCCCCTCGCCCTGTTGCCGATAACTGGAAGGGGAA
>QMLK01000075.1 GCA_003646705.1 Deltaproteobacteria bacterium
GCCCTCAAAGGGGCAATAAATCCTTAGGAGGAGGGAGGGATGGAGGTCCTTGAGAGGGTGAAGGATTATGCTTCGAGGAAGGTGATCGAGCAGATCATAGCCCTCTTGCGGAGGGTGGACGATCACCGCATCCTCCAGATGCTTTCCTTGGCCAAAAGGCTCACAAACGACCAAGAGGTCAAGGGCGCCATCGACAGGGTCAGGGAGTTCATCAAGACGGATCACCCCGCCAAACAGCTCTTCTATCGTATCATCAACTATCTTCCCTACGAGAACTCGGTCAAGATCTTCTGGACCCTCTTCAACAACGCTTGGTTCGTGGGCGGGAAGAAGAGGGACGCCTTCGAGGAGGAACACGGCTACCGCCCGCCCTTCGTCCTCATCCTCAGTCCCACCATGCGTTGCAATCTACGCTGCAAGGGCTGCTACACCCTCGGATACGGTCGGAAGTACGAGCTGGAGTACGAAGTGGTGGACAGGATCCTGCGAGAGTGCGAGGATTTGGGGATCTACTTCGTCACCGTCCTGGGCGGGGAACCCCTCATGTATCCCCATCTTTTTCGCATGATCGAGGAGCACCCCGACATCTTCTTCCAGGTATACACCAACGGCACCCTCGTCACCAAGGAGACCGCTAAGAGGTTCAACGAGCTGGGCAACGTCCTTGTGGTCATCAGCATCGAGGGCGAGGAGGAGGAAACCGACAGTTGGCGCGGCAAAGGCGTCTACAGGAGGATCATGAACGCCTTCGACCACTTGAGGGAGGCGGAGGTCTTGATCGGCACCTCCTCGACGGTGACCCGGCAGAATGTGGAAAGGGTCTCCTCCTACGAATTTGTGGATAGGATGATCGAGCTCGGCTCCTTCGTCCTGAACTACTTCCTCTACATACCCGTGAACGGCATGGCGGACTTCTCCCTCATGGTCACCCCGGAACAGAGGGATCTCCTGCGGAGGAGGGTCATCGCCATAAGGAACACCCGCCCCGTCTTCGTCATGGACTTCTGGAACGACGGACCCTATGTAGAGGGCTGCATCGCTGCAGGTAGACGTTACTTCCACATCAACGCCAAGGGCGACATCGAACCTTGTGTCTACACCCACATCGCTGTGGACAACATCCACAACACCACCATCGCCCAGGCCCTCAACAGCCGCCTCTTCCGGGCCATCAGGGCGAGACAACCCCACAACCCCAACCACCTACGTCCTTGTATGATCATCGACAACCCCCACATCCTCAGGGAGATCATCGCCGAGACCAAACCCTACTTCACCCACCCCGGCGCAGAGGAGATCTACACGGAGAAGAAGGAGTTGATGGACGAGTACGCCGCCCGCTGGGGAGAACTGGCCGAGAGGATCTGGAGGGAGGAATACAGGGACGGCAAGAGGGTGGTGGAGTACTGGCCCGAAGAGGAAGGGGCGAAGGTGGCTTTTTGCGGCAGCATCGGCAGCGCTGAATGAGGGTCCTGCTCCTTCAGCCCCGCAGCAAGGCCCTGGGCTTTGGGGAGATGATCAGGGCGGAGCCCTTGGGCCTGGAGATGGTGGCGGGGGGGCTTGAGCCTCGGCATGAGGTCCTCCTCTGCGATCTGCGGGTTCAAGGTGAGGGGGAGCTTCGGAGGGCCCTCCGCGATTTCAACCCCCATGTATGCGGGATAAGCTGCTCGTGGAGCGTCGACCACTCCGCCACCCTGGAGTTGGCCCGTGCTATCAAGGCCCTTCGAGCCGCCACCTTCATAGCGGTAGGGGGGGTTCATGCCACCCTGTCCCCTGAGGGCTTTCCACCGCCGGTAGATGCGGTGGTCATAGGCGAAGGGGAGGATACCTTTGCGGAACTGGTGGAGGCCCTGGAAGGACGAAGGCCTTTGGAGGAGATCCCGGGCTTGGCCCTCAACGATGGAGGGGGACGGCACTTGACCCATCCCCGGCCCCTGCTCGAGGATCTGGATTCCCTGCCCTTCCCCAAAAGGCTCAGGTTCAAGAGGGGGGCCGGCTACTACATGGGCTTCCAACGCCCTCTGGCCCTGGTGGAGACCTCCAGGGGATGCCCTTATCGCTGTTCCTTCTGCGCCGTATGGCAGTTCTACAGGGGGAGCTATAGGGCCAAGAGCCCTGAACGGGTGGTGGAGGAACTGGAGAGGATAGAGGACCCCTTCGTGCTCTTCGTGGACGACAACTTCTTAGCCGATCCCCAAAGGGCCGAAGAGATCGCCCTGTTGATAAGGAAAAGGGGGATCAGGAAGCGCTACACCTTCCAGGCCAGGAGCGACTCCATCGTGAGGTACCCCGAGCTTCTGCGACTCTGGAGGGAGGTGGGCCTTAAGGGGGTCTTCATAGGCTTTGAGGGGGTCACCGACGAAGACTTAAGGGCCTTGAGGAAGGGGAGTTCAGTGACCGACAACGACAGGGCCCTCTTCTTCCTCAAGGGGCTCGATATAGATGTCTGGGCTTCCTTCATCGTGGAGCCGGACTTCACGAGGGAGGACTTTCGCCGACTGAAGGAGTACGTAAGGTCCCGTGGCGTCAAGACCCCCAGTTTCTCCGTCCTGACCCCCCTTCCGGGGACGAAGCTTTACGAAGAACGCAAGGGGGAACTGACCACCTCCGACTACGACCTCTTCGATATAGCCCATGCGGTGTTGCCGACCAGACTTCCCCTCGGACAGTTTTACGAGGAATTCTGCGGCCTTTACAGGGCGGCCTACTCCAGCTGGGAGCTCATCATGGAGGGGATTGGGGCGTGGATAAAGGGATTCCCTCTGCTGGACCTGCTCAAGATGCTACGGTCTGCCAAGAGGCTATCGGACCCAGCCTATTATTTGGAGGGCCATCGAAGGAACCACCCCTCCTTTGGAGGGACGGTAGCCCCTCAGAGACCGGGGGAATCCTTCACTTGGCCTCAAGGACGATCCGCTCCTCGGCCAGGTCGAGCCTCTTGAAGGTGGCCCTCACCGTCTTCTGCTCCCCGAAGATGTTGACCATGTAGATCTTTCCGTCCTCGGGGCGAAGGATGTAAACGGCCTCAAGGAGCAGCTCCTCCCTCCCGTCTCGCTCCAAATATACGTTGGCCTCACACATCCAAGACCTCCCGGAGGACCCTTTCCACCAGCTCCTCGACGTAATGGGGAAGGGGTTCCTTCTTCACCCCCAACACCCTCACCCGCTCCTGGGTGAGGGGCAGCAGGATCTTTAGAGCTCGGCTTGAGGCGATGGCCTCGGCCATCTTCGGGGTGAGCTCCCCCATCATGGCGTTGGCCATGACGATGCCCAGGGGGCCGACGATGACGTCTGCGTCCTTGACGGTCCAGCAGATGGCGTTCTCCCCGCTTGCCCCCCTGTTGGCCCTGGCCTTCATCATGGCCGCTGTCGCTGCGGCGTTGGTCCCCAAGGCCACCACCTCCACGCGCTCCTCGAAGATCTCCTTTATTCTCTTGACGATGAGGCTGCCGATGCCTCCGCCCTGGCCGTCGATCACACAGATCCTCGGCTTCCCCTTCAAGGACCTCTCCTCCGTTCGATCTCACCCGTCATGGGGACGAAGACCACACCGGTGATGGGCCTCTGCTCAAACCCCTCCCCCTTCTTGGTGATCAGCACCAAGGATTGGAAGAAGGGGTCCTCTCCCAGAGGCAGGACCATCCGTCCACCGTCTTTGAGCTGCTCCAAGGGCCTCTCCGGCACCCTCGGGGCGGCGCATGTAAGGATAACGGCGTCGAAGGGCGCCGCTTCAGGCCAACCGAAGAAGCCGTCCCCGGAGCGGACGTGCACGTTCTCGTAACCCAACCGCTCGAGCAGCTCCCTCGCCCGTGCGGCAAGGGAGGGCACGATCTCCACGGTGTAGACCTCCCGGGCCAACTCCGCCAGTACGGCGGCTTGGTACCCGGAGCCTGTGCCTATCTCCAGCACCCGCTCCCGTCCGGTCAGCCCAAGGGATTCGGTCATCAGGGCAACGATGTAGGGCTGGGAGATGGTCTGCCCCTCTCCTATGGGGAGGGGCCTGTCCTCATAGGCGGCGTCCCGGTACTCCGGGGGGACGAAGAGGTGTCGAGGGACCCTCCGCATGGCCTTGAGGACCCTCCGGTCCTTTATGCCCCTGGCCTCGATCTGATACCTCACCATCGCCTCCCTTTCGGCTTCATATCCCTCGTCCTCGGCCTCCAGCCCCATGGTCAAGGCGACCACCAGAAGACCCAAGGCCTTAAGGGCTAACCCCCCTTCCATCGAGCAAGTACTCCCTCTTGACGTTTCCCAGGGCGTGGAAGATATTCCCCTTGACCCTCCGATCCATCTTGTACAACCTCTCGAGAAGGGCCTTTACCTCCGCCCTTTTGGTCCTGCCCCGAGTGGGACATCCTTCGTCCATGACCGGCAGGCGGTGTTGCCGTGCAAAGGCCTCCACCTTCTCCTCGTCCACCAAGGCCAAAGGCCTGATGATGGTGATCCTGCCGCCGAAGAGCTCCTGTCTCGGGACCATGGTGCTTATCTCTCCGGAATAGAGGACGTTCATGAAGAAGGTGACGATGAGGTCGTCCTTGGTATGCCCGAGGGCCAACTTGTTGCAACCGAGCTCTGCAGCCGTCTGAAAGAGGACCTTGCGCCTCATCCGCGAGCAGAGGAAACACGGCACCTCGAGGTTGTCGGGGCGGTGAACCCGGGGGCCTATCTCCGTAGTCTTCAGCACCCATTCACAGCCCAAGCCCTCCACGAACTCCCTCAGGCGCTCAAGATCCAGCCCTCCGAAGCCGAGGTCGACGGTGACGGCCTTCAGCTCGTAATCCACGGGGACGACCTTCAGGCGTTCGGCCAGCACCTTGAGCAACACCAGGCTGTCCTTGCCCCCGGACAGCCCCACAAGTACGCGGTCCCCCTCTTCGATAAGGCGGTATTCCCAGATGGCCCTTCCTACCAATCGCCTCACACGTTTGTCGAGATAGCTCCCCACCATCCCTCCCCCTCGGGGGATAACCCCTCAAGGGGACACCCCTCACATCGCGCCTTGGGACGACAGAAGGTCTTACCGAGCCTCACCAACAGGGCGTGATATTCCTTGAAGAGCTCCGGGTCCCGGGGCAACCGTTCCATGAAGAACCTCTGAACCTCATCGTAAGGGGCGCCGTCCTGAAGCAGGCGGTGGCGCCCCAAGACCCTCCTGGTGTAAGCGTCCACCACAAAGATGGGCTTTTCACAGGCGTAAAGCAAGATGCTATCGGCCGTCTCAGGACCTATCCCCTCAAGCTTCATGAGCTCTTGCCTCAACCCCTCCAGGGGCTGGGATCTCATCTCCTCCACCTCGCCCTCGAACCTCTCCACGAAGAACCGCACGAAGCCCTTGAGCCGTTTGGCCTTCACCCTGAAGTAACCGGTAGGTCTTATCAATTCGGCCAGCTCCCCCTCTTCCATCTGGAGGATCGCTCGCGGATCGAGGACCCCCGCCCTCTTCAGATTATCGATGGCCCGCTCCACATTCCTCCAGGCCGTGTTTTGGGTCAAGATAGCCCCTACCATCACCTCAAAGGGACTTTCAGCCGGCCACCACCCCTGAGGACCGAAACGATCGAGCAGGACATGGTAGATCCGAAGGAGCTCCCCTGCAGAGGTCATGGCCCTCAAAGAACCTATCATAGATCGAATCCTTTTTCCAAGGAAGCCAAAGGCCTTGATGGGGGCAGGCCTGCGTGATATTTTCACACACGATGGACATCAGGCAGCTCGAGAGCCTTTGCAAGGTGGCCGAACTCGGCAGCTTCTCCCTGGCAGCAGAGGCCCTCTTCTTGACCCAGCCCACCGTCAGCGCCCACATCAACTCCCTGGAGCGGGCCCTCGGTGCCAAGCTCTTCGACCGGATGGGCAGGAAGGTCGTCCTCACCCCGACCGGGGAGGTGCTCTATCGCTATGCCCGCCAGATCCTCGCCCTGAGGGAAGAGGCCCTAAACGCCCTCCAGGACC
>QMLK01000076.1 GCA_003646705.1 Deltaproteobacteria bacterium
GAGGTAGTCGTAATCTTTGACGATCTTCAGAGGCCCACCCCGGTCCACATTGCCCTGCCCGAGGTCATGGACCGCCTCAACCGGGCGGGTGTACCGGACGAGCGGATCATCGGCATCTGTGCCCTGGGTACTCATCCCATCCCCTCCCTGCGGCAGCTGAGGGACAAGGTGGGGGAGGAGGCCTTCTCGAGGCTTGAGGGGCGTCTCTTCCCCCACGACCCTCACGCCCCGGACAACGTGATCGTCGGCAGGACCCACAGGGGGACGTTGGTGGAGGTCAATCGTTACGTCGCCTCAGCGGACCTGGTCATAGGCATCGGGGAATGTATGCCCCATCCCATCGCAGGCTTCGGCGGTGGTTGCAAGATCGCCATGCCTGGGGTGTGCTCCTACCGATCCATAGCGGATCATCACTTCACGTGGATGCGCCACCGGGACTCGCGGGTAAACCTGCTCGATGGGAACCCCTTCTACGAGGAGATCGTCGACGCCGCACGTCTGGCGAGGCTCAGCTTCAAGCTCGACCTCATCGTCAACGACCGAAAGGAGGTGGTCAAGGCCTTTGCAGGGGACCCCGTGGCCGAGCACAAGGAGGCCTCAAGGTACGCCACCTCTCTCTACCTCGTCCCCTTGCCAGGGCTTGCCGATGTGACCATCACGTCGGCCTTCCCCCTCGAGGTGGGGGTCCAGGCTACGAAGGCCCTGGCCATGGCGCGTTTCTGTACGCGGTCAGGGGGGGCGATCGTATGGGTAGCCCCCCAGAAGGAGACGGGCTCTATACTCCCGTTGATCAGGGAGATGGGCACTCCAGAGGGCGCCGACGAGTTTCACCGCCGGCTGGTCCAAGGGGACATCCCCGAGCACCTCAAGGCCTTCGGGATCTCCTACATCATGCAGGTCGTCTACTTCAAGGAGCTGGCCGAGAGGTTCACAGTGGTGCACGTGACCGAGGGGCTCGCGGCAGATCAGGTGGAGATGATGGGGTTCAGCTATCAACGAGACCTCCAGGGGGCCATAGACCTGCTCTCGGAGCGATTCCCCGAGGCGAAGGTGGCCGTCTTCCCCTCAGGGGGAAACATCATCCCCGCGGTGCGCTGAAGGAGGGGTCTAGGATATGAAGGGCTTTTGGACCCTCTTTGACAAGTTGATAGACGCGATGGCCCTCCTGGCCGGGGCGATAATGGTCTTCATAACCCTGGCCATCTGCTACGAGGTGCTGATGAGGTACTTTTTCAAGAGTCCCTCCATATGGGTGGTACAGACCTGTGAGTACGGACTCCTCTGGATCGTATTCTTGGGGACAACCTGGCTCCTGAGGGAGAAGGGCCATGTGACCGTCGACATCCTCTACTCCCGCTTAAAGGAGCGAAGCAGGTCCTTCCTCAACCTTGTGACCTTCTCCCTCGGAGGGATCGCCTGCTCGGTGGTCGCCTTCTTCGGCGCCCTTTATACGTGGGAATGTTTGACAAGGGGGGTGAAGGACGTGAGGGCCCTCACGGTGCCAAAGTACACGGTCTTCGTCGTCATACCCGTGGGGGCCCTTTTGCTCTCCCTTCAGTTCTTCAGGATGGTCTGGAGCGAACTCCTCAAGGCCAAAACGGCCCCGAGGTGAACGACCTTGCAGTGGTGGGCGATCCTCCTCTTGCTCTTCAGCGGCATGGTGCTCCTGTTGCTCACGGGGCTGCCCGTGGCCTTCTCCTTTCTGATAGTGAACATGGTGGCCGCCTATTTCTTCTTGGGCGGGATACCGGGGCTCATCGCCACGACCACCGGGATCTTCAGCTCCATCACCACCTTCACCTTGCTCCCTGTCCCCTTCTTCATCTTCATGGGCGAACTCATCTTCCACTCGGGCCTCGGCCTTCAGGCCATAAACGTGGTGGACAAATGGCTTGGGCGCCTCCCGGGCAGGCTCAGCCTCATGGCGGTGATAACGGGGGTGGTGTTTGCCGCCTTGAGCGGCTCCACCATAGCCAACACAGCCCTCCTCGGCACTGTGCTCCTGCCGGAGATGCGACGGAAGGGTTACAGCAAGACCATGAGCTTGGGCCCCATCATGGGGGTGGGGGGAGTGGCCATGTTGATCCCCCCCAGTGCCTTGGCCGTGGTGCTGGCGAGCCTGGCGAGGATAGACGTGGGCAGGCTGCTGATCGCCGGCATCGTACCGGGGGTCCTGATGGGGCTGCTGTACATGACCTACATAGTGGCCGGATGCCTCATAAGGCCAGGGCTCGCCCCAGCCTACGACGTACCTGAGACCCCCCTCGGTGAGAGGATAAGGTCCACGGTCAAGTACTTCTTGCCCCTTGGCTTCATAGTCTTCATGGTCGTGGGGGTCATCTTCCTCGGGATAGCGACCCCTACAGAGGCCGCAGCCACTGGGACGCTCGGGGCCTTCTTGCTGGCGTGGGCCTACGGGAAGATGAACCGGGAGGTGATGAAGAAGTCGATCTACGGGACCATCAGGCTCACCGTCATGATCTTCATGATCATCGTCGTCTCCAACACCTACAGCGAGATATTGGCCTTCACAGGGGCTGCCCCGAGCCTCGTGGAGTTCATAGTGAAGCAGCAGATCCACCCCCTGGTGATCATCATCAGCATGATGATCGCCCTCATCATCCTGGGGAGCTTCATGGAGACCGTCTCCATCATGATGATAACCTTGCCTATCTTCATGCCCATAGTCTCGTCCCTGGGATACGACCCCATCTGGTTCGGAGTCATCATGTTGGTCAACCTGGAGTTGGGCCTCATAACGCCCCCCTTCGGTGTCCTGTTGTTCGTGATGAAGGGCGTCAGCCCCCCCGACACCACCATGTCCGACATATGGAAGGCCGCCTTGCCCTTCGTGGTGGTGGACCTCCTGGGGATCGCCATCTTGATCGCCTTTCCTCACATATCCCTTTATCTACCCAATTTGATGGGGATGAAATGAAAAATTTAAAGAAAGGAGGTAAGGAGATGCGACAAAAGCTGCAGGTTTACTTGAGGACCTTGGCCATCTTCAGCATGGCCATCTGTACCTTCCTGGTGTTCCTCGGCCAGGCAGAGCTCGCCAGAGGAGAGCCTTATGTCTTGAAGGCGGTAACGGCATGGCCCAAGCCCGTGACGGACAACAAGGCCTTCTTCATCTTCTTGGACACCGTGAAGGAGAAGGTGGCGGCCAGCTGTCCCGGACGGCTCAAGATTAAGTACCTGGGGGGACCCGAAGCGGTCAAGACCATGGAGCAGGTCCACGCTGTGCAGACGGGCCTGATAGACATGTGTTACACGACCAACGCCTATTACGTGTCCCTTTTGCCCGAGGTCGATGCCCTGAAGTTGTCCGACTTCATGCCATGGGAGGAGAGGGACAGGGGGGCCTGGGCCTACCTCAACGACCTTCACGAGAAGAGATTGGGGATCCATTACCTGGGGAGGATGGGCCTGGGAATAAGGTTCCACCTGTACCTCATAAAGGCTATACAGAAGGCCGACCTCAAGGGGCTGAACATCCGCGTGTCGCCTATGTACCTACAGGTGGTCAAGGCCCTCGGGGGGAACCCCATCGTGATCCCCCCCACCGAGGTCTACACGGCGCTGCAAAGGGGTGTGGTGGACGGCTACTGCTGGCCCTCTGTGGGGATCCGGGACTGGGGGTGGCATAAGCTGACCAAATACGTCGTGGAACCCGGCTTCTATCAGGTGCCAAACCCAGTGCTCGTGAACCTGAAGACCTGGCGGAAGCTGCCCCAGGAGTTGAGGGATCTTTTGACGGAGGCGGCCAAGGAGGCCGAGAGGAAGGCCGTGGCCTATTTCCAGGACCTGGCCAGGAAGGACCGTCCTGCCCTCCTCGAGGCCGGTATCAAGGTCATAGACCTGCCGCCTGCCGAAAAGGAGAAGTTCCTCAAAGCGGCCTATGGAGCGGGCTGGAAGGACGTCCTGAAGAAGTGCCCCAAGACGGGACCTGAGCTCAAGAGGCTGCTCACGAAGTAACCGCCCCGTTGAGGCCTCCTGAAGAGGCGCAAGGATCTCCCCTTGCGCCTCTTTATCTTTCAAACCAAAGACCGTTTTATCTTGACCTCTGATCCGGTTTTTTATAAAAAGCCCTTATCTTCAGCTTCTTTCAGTAAAACCATAAAGGAGGGAAGCCATGGACGATAAGAAGATTTTGCTCTCCGAAAAGGATATGCCGAAGAAGTGGTACAACGTTTTACCCGACCTGCCTGAAGAGCTCCCTCCCCCCATCAACCCTGCCACGGGGAAGCCGGTGACACCGGAGGACCTGCTTCCCATCTTCCCGAGGGGGCTCATAGAGCAGGAGATGTCCCCAGAGAGGTGGATAGAGATCCCGGACGACGTCCTCAGGGCCTACAGCCTCTGGAGGCCCACCCCCCTGGTAAGGGCTAAGGCCCTGGAGGAATACCTCGGGACCCCTGCTCGGATCTATTACAAGAACGAGAGCGTTTCCCCTCCCGGAAGTCACAAGCCCAACACCGCCGTAGCCCAGGCCTATTACAACAAGGTCGAGGGGGTGAGGCGCCTCACCACGGAGACGGGGGCAGGGCAGTGGGGTTCGGCCCTCTCCTTCGCCTGCAACCTCTTCGACCTCAAGTGCACCATCTACATGGTGAGGATCAGTTTCGAGCAGAAACCCTATCGGAAGTCCCTGATGCAGGCATGGGGGGCAGAGGTCTTTCCCTCCCCTACGGATCGTACGGAGGCCGGACGCAAGATCAGGGCCTCCGACCCTGACTCCCCGGGCAGCCTCGGGATAGCCATAAGTGAAGCCGTGGAGGACGCTGCTACCCACGAAGACACCAAGTACTCCTTGGGGAGCGTACTGAACCATGTGCTGCTCCATCAGACCGTGGTGGGCCTGGAGACGAAGGAGCAGCTGGCCCTCGTGGACGAGGAGCCCGATGTCCTCATCGGATGTGTCGGCGGGGGGAGTAACTTCGCTGGGTTCTTCCTCCCCTTCGTCCCGGACAAGCTCAAGGACGGCAAGGACATCCGCTTCGTCGCTGCGGAGCCCACCTCCTGCCCAACCCTGACCAAGGGACTGTACGCCTACGATTTCGGCGACACCGTGGGGCTAACCCCCTTGCTGAAGATGTACACCCTCGGCCATAACTTCGTCCCGCCCAAGATCCACGCCGGAGGACTCAGGTACCACGGCGATGCCCCCGTCCTCTGCCTGTTGGTGAAGAAGGGGGTGGTGGAGGCCGTGGCCTATAGGCAGAACGCCGTCTTTGAGGCGGCGGTCACCTTCGCCAGGACCGAGGGGATCGTCCCCGCTCCGGAGACCGCCCATGCCATCGAGGCGGTTATAGACGAGGCCTTGAAGTGCAAGGAGACGGGGCAGGAGCGCACCATCGTCTTCAACTTCAGCGGCCACGGACATTTCGACATGAGCGCCTACGATCAGTATTTCAGCGGGAAGCTGCCCGATTATGAGCTGCCTGAGGAGGAGATAAAGAGGGCCCTTGGGGAATTGCCAACTGTGGAATAGACCGAAGGAGGGGGAAGGGCTGTCCCTTCCCCCCTTCATTGTGCCATTCCTACCAGCCTCTTGAACTCCTCTTCGTCTATGATGGTCAGTCCCAGCTCCCTGGCCCGATCGTACTTGGAGCCCGGGTCCTTTCCCACCACCACGTAGTCGACGCGGCGGCTGATGCTCGAGGCAGTCCTTCCGCCCAGCTGCTCTACGAGCCTCTTGGCATCCTCCCTGGTCATACCCTCCAGGGCCCCCGTGAAGACGAAGACCTTCCCCTCAAGGGGCCTCTCCGCCTCAGCGGCCTCCGTCGGCTCCTCCACCCTCACCCCTGCCCGGAGCATCTTCTCTATCACGCGTCTGTTGCCCTCGTCCTTGAAGAAGCGGACCACGCTCTCGGCCACCTCGGGCCCCACCTCCGGGATCTGCAGGAGCTCATCCCTGTCCACC
>QMLK01000077.1 GCA_003646705.1 Deltaproteobacteria bacterium
ATGGACCAGGTGCTGTCCTGGCTCGGGGCCGAGGTCATAGATTGGTCTTACAAGAACAACTGCTGTGGGGCGGGGCTCTCGGTCCCTCGAAGCGAGGTGACCAGAGAGCTCGCCGCGCGGCTCCTTCAGGCTGCACGGGATCATGGGGCCGAGGTCATAAGCGTCGTCTGCCCCCTCTGCCAGTTCAACCTCGATAGCCAGCAAGGCTATGCAGGCACTGACATCCCCGTCCTCTATCTGCCCCAGCTCATAGGGGTGGCCTTCTCCCTTCGCGAGGATGACCTCTGCCTCTCCATGCCCCTGGTCGAACCCACCTCCTTGTTCAGGGCCAAGGGCCTCCTTTAGCCCCTGACTGAGAGGGCCTCGGATTCCACCCCTTGACTTCCGAGGCCCCTTATTGTATTGTGTATTGAAAACAAAGTTCTCTATGCAGAACAAAATGGGGAGATATACGGGGATCGTTCCAGCGGTCAAGCAGGCGGGTGAGATCCTCATGTACATGGCCAGGGGGCCCCGCTTCAAGATGAGGTTGACGGACATCTGCAGGGCCTTGGGCATCCACAAGGGCAGGGCTTACTCCATCTTGAACACCCTCAAGGAGTTCGGCCTGGTGGAGAAGGACCCGGAGACCAAGACCTACTGCTTAGGGCCTGCCTTGATCTTCATGGGCGGCAAGGTTTTGGAGAACTTGGATTACAGGGACAAGGTCGATTCCACCCTTCTGCATCTGGCGAGGGAGACGCGTTGCACCGCCTTCTTCGGCATGATAGTGGACGGCAAGGTCTACGTGGTGGCCAAGCGTTACGCCGACAGCGGGGTCAAGATCACCATACCCCTCGGCTATCGCTTCCCCCTCACCTATGGTGCCCATGGCAAGGCCATTGTGGCCTTCCTGGATGAGGAGGAGAGGGATAGGGTGCTGCGGAGCGAGCGCCTCTTCTTCTATGGCGAGGGGGCAGAGGTAGATATGGGGCATCTACAGGAGGAGTTCAACAGGTGTCGCGTCCAGGGCTTTGCCGAGGACATAGGGGGGGTTGACCCGCGGTTCAGCTGTGTAGCTGCGCCCGTCTTGGGCCCTCGGGGCAAGGTGGTGGGGTCGATCTTCATCGTGGGGACCTTCGGGCCGGAGTCCGCTCCCCACTACGGGGTCAAGGTGGCTCAAGGGGCCAGAGAGGTCTCCCGTGCCTTGGGGGCAGAGGTGGGCGGTTTACGATAGATTTCAAGGCAAGGAGGAGCCCGTCGTGGAACGCAAGTATTGGAACCCGGTTCTTGAGACCTTGCCTCGGGAGAGGCTTTGGGAGCTCGAGCTGAAGAACTTCCGGAAGCTCTTGAGCTACGCCAAGGACCATTCGGCCCTTTACCGTGAGAAGCTCAAGGGGGTCGATCCGAAGGAGATAAGGACCAGGGAGGACCTGAGGCAGCTGCCCCTTACGGACAAGGAGGACCTGCGCCGGGCCCAGGAGGGGGCTGGAAGGGGTCTCTACGGTGACCTCCTGGGGGTCCCCTGGGAGGATGTCACCACCTTCCGCCAGACCTCGGGCACCACGGGTCGGCCCGTCTATGTACCCGAGACCTACGAGAGCTGGCAGTGGCGCGTGGAGGCCTGGTGTCACATCCTCTGGATGGCCGGCTTCAGGGAGGCCGACAGGGTCTTCATGCCCTTCGGCTACAACGTCTACGTGGCCTTCTGGGAGGGCCATTACGCGGCAGAGAAGATCGGCTGCGAGGTGGTCCCAGGGGGTGCCCTGGACACCAAGGGGCGCATCGACAAGATGCGGGAGGTCTCTGCCACCGCCATGATGAGCACCCCCACCTATGGCCTCCACATGGCTGAGGAGGCCCAGAAGATGGGGATCGACCCCAAGGAGATAGGGATAAGGAGGATCCTCTGTGCGGGGGAGCCCATGCCCGGGGCCACCAGGAGGCTGCTGGAGGAGGTCTGGGGCGCCGAGGTCCACGACCACATCGGCGGTACTGAGCCCTGCGGCTGGGCCGGTATGTGTCAGCAGAGGGACGGCCTCCACGTGATAGAGCCCTTCTTCTTGGTGGAAATCCTCGACCGCGAGACCATGAGCAGGGAGGTGGGAGAGGGTGAGGAAGGGGTGGCGGTGGTGACCCCCTTGGGCAGGAGGTCCTTTCCCTTGATCCGCTTCAACACCAAGGACGTGGTGGTGAGGGGCAAGGACGGCTGTGCCTGCGGCCGCACCTCCATGATGATAAGGCAGGTCCTCGGCAGGGCCGATGACCTGGTGAAGGTCCGGGGGGTGCTCTTCAACCCCGTCTCGGTGGAGGAGGTCCTGAGGGAGGAGTTCCCCGAGGTGAGGGAATACGAGGTCCTGCTCGAGAGGAAGGGCGCCATGGATGAGATCACCCTGAGGGTCGAGCCCGAGCAGGAGATGGGGAAGGAGTACCATTTGGCCCTGAGGGGCCGCTTGATCGAGCGTCTCAAGATGAAGACCAACCTGCGCTTCGAGATCGAGGTGCTGCCCCCCGGGACCTTGCCCCGGTACACCTTGAAGGCCAAGAGGTTCAAGGACTTGAGGAGGTCATGAGGATGGGAAGGGAGATGGTCATCCTTAGGGAGATGAAGGATAGGGTCGAGGGCATTGAGCGTTTGGCCCTCGAGCTCCAAGAGCTGGGCAGGGGTATGCCCGTGGTGGAGAAGAACACCCGGTGCATCCTCAGCTTCATCCACGCCCTCAAGTTCGGCATCTCGGACGTGGCCGAACTGAAGGACAT
Source organism: Deltaproteobacteria bacterium (assembly GCA_003646705.1). Lineage (GTDB taxonomy): Bacteria > Desulfobacterota > B13-G15 > B13-G15 > B13-G15 > B13-G15. The sequence continues at coordinate 2,740 of QMLK01000077.1, forward strand.
AGAGGAGGTGGAGGATGGGAGAGGTTCGCAAGGTTAGGACCGTATGTCGCAGTTGTCACGGTGGATGTGGCGTCATCGCCTACGTGGAGGACGGCAGGGTGGTGAAGGTGGAGGGCGACCCGGAGTCCCCCATCAGCCATGGCTCCATGTGCAGTAAGGGCTTAGCCATCCTGCAGCTGGCCTACCATCCCCAGAGGGTCCTTCATCCCATGAAGAAGGTCGATGGTCGGTGGGAGCGGATCTCGTGGGATGAGGCCCTCGACACCATCGCAGATCGGTTCAGGAAGGTGATAGATAAGTATGGCCCCGAGGCCATAGTGATAGGCCAGGGCACCGGCAGGGATTACGAGAGCCACCTCTACCGCTTCGCCAACCTGTTGGGCACCCCCAACGTGCTCACGGCTGGCCACATGTGTTACGTGTCCAGGGTGGGGGCGAGCCTTATAACCTGTGGTAACCTCCCGGTCTGCGACTACGAAGGGGGCCCCAAGGCCATAGTGTTATGGGGGTGTAACCCCCTCTGGACCAACCCCGATGAGTACAAGGGGGAGAACTTCTGGCGGGCCTACAAAAGAGGGGCGAAGCTCGTCGTGATAGATCCCCGCAGGGGCTTTTTGGCCGAGAGGGCCGATCTATGGCTTCAGCTTCGGCCGGGGACCGACGCCGCCCTGGCCTTCGGGTTCCTGCACGTGATCATAGAGGAAGGCCTCTACGACAAGGAGTTCGTCGAGAGGTATGTTCACGGCTGGGAGGCCTTCTGCGAGCGGGTTAGGGAGTACCCCCTGAAGAGGGTCTCCGAGATCACATGGGTCAGGGAGGACCTGATCCGCAGGGCGGCAGAGCTTTACGCCACCACCAAGCCCGCCTGCATCCACTGGGGCGTTCCCACCGAGCAGGCGATAAACTGCACCGATTGCACCCGCCTGCTGATAGCCCTCATGGCCATAACGGGGAACCTGGACGCCCCCGGGGGCAACGTCTTCTTCGTCCCCCCTCCCACTAGGACCGTCTCGGAGTTCGCCCGCCACAGGGATCTTCCGCCCGAACAGCGGGCCAAGCGGCTGGGGGGTGAGCGGTACAGGCTCGCGGCCCGCGTGGCCCTCATAACGCCCAAGGTGGCCTGGGAGGCCATCCTCACCGGGAAGCCCTACCCCCTGAAGGCGGGCCTGCTCTGTGGCACCAACCCCGTGGTGACCAGGGCCAACGCCCGGGAGGCCTATGAGGCCCTGAAGGCCCTGGAGTTCCTGGTGGTGATAGACTTCTTCCTCACACCGACGGCTGAGCTGGCCGATGTGTTCCTGCCGGCGGCCACCTGGTTGGAACAGGACCACGTGGCCGACAACTGGAAGCGCCACGGCTACGTACTGGCCAGACAGAAGGTGGTCCAGATCGGCGAGTGCTGGCAGGACCACAAGATCTTCATGGAGCTCGGAAAGAGGATGGGGCAGCAGTGGTGGGACACCGTGGAGGAGGCCCTCGACTACTTGCTGGAACCCTCCGGCCTCACCTGGGAGGAGTTCAAGAAGGTGGGTTACCTCAAGGGGGAGATGTCTTATTACAAGTACAGGACCAAGGGATTTTCCACCCCCACTGGGAAGGTCGAGCTCTACTGCACCACCCTCGAGAAGTGGGGACGTGACCCCCTGCCTAAGTACGTCGAGGTGCCCGAAAGCCCCCTGTCGCGGCCTGACCTCATCGGGCGCTACCCCTACATCCTCAACGCCGGGCTCCGCAACCCGGTCTACTTTCACTCCGAGGGGCGCCAGTTGTCCTGGCTGAGGGAGATAAGGCCTGACCCCATCGTGGAGATCCACCCCGAAACGGCCAGAAGGCACGGCATCCAGGAGGGGGACTGGGTCTGGATAGAGTCCCCCAGGGGGCGCGTCAAGCAGAGGGTGAGGCTCAACGATGGGATAGACCCCAGGGTCGTGGTGGCTGAGCACGGCTGGTGGTATCCGGAGATCGAGGACCCGGGCCATGGATGGGACATCTCCAACATCAACATCCTGATCGACAACGCCCACGAGACCATGGACCCAGTGATGGGTGCCACCAACCTCAGGGTAGGCCTGTGCAACATCAGCCGTTGTGAGGATTGACAGGAGGGGATCATGGAGAGGATTTCGCTCGTGGTCATGAGGCGAGACTGCATGGGGTGTCATGCATGCGAGGTGGCCTGTAGACAGGAACACGGACTCAGCGCAGGCCCCACGCTCATAAGGGTCCTCGAGAGGGGTCCCCTCTACGTACCGATATATTGCCATCATTGCGCCAAGCCTCCCTGTAAGGAGGCATGTCCCACGGGGGCGATCTGGATCGACGACAGGGGCATCGTCCTCATCGACGAGGCCGAGTGCATAGGCTGCAAGGCCTGTCTTGAGGCCTGTCCCTTCGGGGCCATGCAGTTCGACGAGGCCAAGGGGGTGGCCTCGAAGTGCGACCTCTGCCTGGGGAGGCTTACCAGGGGCGAGGAGCCGGCTTGCTCCAGGGCTTGCCCTACCCGTTGCATCCTTTGGGGGAGCATGAGGGAAATCCTCTCGAGGAAGGAGGCCGAGGTATCTTAGAGAGCGCATGGACCCTTCCCCCAGGGAAGGACCTCTGCAGGGAAAGGAGTACTTTGTCGCTTCTTACGGATCAGGGGGAGACAGATGTTCGGGTATCTGTCGAGGCTACCGTACGGGGTCAAGATCCTGTGGTGATGTCTGATATGGCATCTGTATCTCACGATCAAGTATCTCGACCTGGAGCTGGAGTTGTGGAGCCGCTCCCTGGGGATTGCGCTTCTGGTGGGCTTCGTCTTGAACATCAACGCCTTCGGCTCCGTAAGGGCCATAGTCGAGGCCGAGGACAAGGGGCAGGTCTTCAGGTTCTTCGCCATCCCCTTCTGTGTCTCCAGTTTTCCCGTTTTGATGAAGGGTAAGGGTTTTATACTCTTCTTTTCGCCGCACTTAGAGGAGGACCTGGTTGCCCTATCATTGATTGCGCTCTTTTTGTCGCTTACATGGATCAGCAAGGCCCTCTGCAGTCGAAGGGGGCCTTGCGTATCCGAAGGGTCGCCGAACGGGGTCAATCCGAAGGGAAGCTGAGGCCCTTCGTCATCCTCCCTCCTCCTTCCCGCTGCGAAGGCCAAAGGTCAGGGGAGGCCCTTTCCCCGGAGATCCCCCCTTTCAACAGTCAAAAAAGGG
>QMLK01000078.1 GCA_003646705.1 Deltaproteobacteria bacterium
AGGACAGAGTTCAGAAGATCGGATAAGGAACATCTTCGAGTTCGGGGCAACAGTAGTTTGCGGGACCCCCACCTACATCATCTACCTCGCGGAGGTGGCCAAGAGGATGGGGGTAAACCTGGCTGACTCAAAGGTCAGGATGGTCATAGTGGCCGGCGAGCCAGGGGCCCAGGTCCCCGAGACCAAGAAGTTCATCGAGACCGCGTGGGGAGCGAAGTGTTATGACGACGTAGGGGGCTGTGAAATCAGCAACTTCGGCTTCGAGTGCGTCTGCCAGAAGGGAACCCACATCATAGAGAGCATGTTCATCCCGGAGGTCATCGACCCAGACACCGGAGAAAACCTCGGACCCGGCGAGGTGGGGGAACTGGTGCTGTCCAATCTCTGCACGGAGAGCATGCCTCTTTTGCGCTACAGGACCGGGGACCTGGTGAAGCTCAACTACGATCGCTGTGAGTGCGGACGCACCTTCGTGCGGATGGAAGGCGGAATCCTGGGGCGGGCGGACGATATGTTCCACTACGCAGGGGTCAACATCTTCCCCTCTGCCCTGGAGAACTTCATCCGGGCGGTGGACGTCTTCTCCACGGAGTACCAAATAGTCGTCCCCAAAAAGGGGAGTGGCAAGAGGCTGAAGATCAGGGTCGAGCCGAAAGAGGAAGGTATCCCCCCCGAGGAGATGAACAAAAAAGTGGCCATGTTCATAAGCGAAATAAAGTATCGCATCGGTATAACCCCAGAGGTAGAGGTTGTTAAAATTGGAGAACTTCCGAGATTTGAGCACAAGGCAAAGAGGGTAGTTAGGGAGCAGTAATACGATCACAAAGGAGGGGAGGTGTGGCATGAAAAAGATAGGTTTATTCATGGCTATGGGAGCATTATTGTTAGCAACAGTGGCGGAGGCGGGAACCATAAGGCTCAGATTTGCCTCTTATTTTCCCACCGCCTCTGCTCAGTCCAAGCTCCTGGAAGAGTTCTGTACCACGGTGGGTGAGAGGACCAACGGAAGGGTAAAGATCGACTTCTTTGGGGGAGGATCGCTGCTCAAGGCTACCAAGGTCTATGACGGCGTTGTGCAGGGGATCGCTGACATCGGCTTCTCTCACATTGAGTACACGGTGGGACGGTTCCCGCTTACCGAGATCCTCGATCTGCCCCTCGGTTACCCGAGCGCTTGGGTAGGTTCCCATGTGGCCAACGAGTTCTATCTCCGGTTCAGGCCGAAGGAATGGAATAAGGTACATGTGCTCTGGTTCGTCGCCTGCACTCCTAACCAGCTACTGCTGAGGAACAAGCCGGTCCACAGGCTTGAGGACCTCCGAGGACTCACCATTAGAGGCCCAGGACGCATAGGCCAGGTGGTAGAGGCTCTAGGGGGCACTGCGAAGCCGGTCCCTATGAACGAGGCCTATGAGGCCCTGGCTAGAGGAGTGGTGGATGGCGTGCTGATATCCCTGGAGGTCCTCCGGTCCTTCAGGCTCGCCGATGTGATCAAGTATGTTACCCTTTGCTCAGAGGCCACCAATTTCTACACCTTCTACGTAGTAATGAACAAGGAGGTGTGGAACAAACTCCCCACTGACATAAAAGTAATAATGGAGAGGACCTCAGCGGAGTTCGGCGAGAGGATGGCTCTGCTTTGGAACATGGCGGACTTCCTGGGAGTCGAGGACGCCAAGAGGAAAGGAGTGAAGTTCATCTCCCTGCCTCCCGAAGAGCTCAACAGGTGGAAGCAGGCTGTAAGACCCGTAGTGGATAATTACTTGAAATTATTAGAAGAAAAGGGCTACAAAAGGGAAAAGCTTGAAGGGATGGTCTCCTTCATAAGGGAACGCATAAATTATTGGACCAAGAAGCAGATTGAATGGCGCATTAAATCTGCCACCGGTCCCAAAGAGATGCGAGAGGCATTTTGAGGAACCCTTTTCAGCTTTTGCCATCAAGATGACTGGACGCCTGACAAAGGTATTCCTAGCGGTGGGAGCATTGGCTCTCATCTCTATGGTGGGGGTGACCTTTATCGATATCATCCTGAGCAAGCTCTTTCGGAGCCCCCTGCGCGGCTCTTATGAATTTGTGGCCTTAGCTCAAGTGGTGGCCATATCCTTGGTAGGGGCGAAGGCCTTTCTGTCCGGCAGGCATGTGCAGGTGGAAATATTCGTGGCCAAACTTCCCCCCAGGGCCAGAAGGGTGGTCATCTCCTTCGTGTCCTTGCTGGGGACGGTGCTTTTCGCTGTAGTGGCCTGGGAAGGGTTCCTCTACGGAGAATCCCTGAGGGTGGCCGGAGAGGTAACCGGGACCACGAGGATACCCCTTTACCCCTTTGCTCACGTCCTCGGTCTCTCCGGCCTCCTCCTCTCCCTCTTGCTCGGGAGGGAGTTCCTTCGATCTCTCAAGGGAAAGGATTGATGGACCCGGTACTGGTAGGCCTCGTGGGTATAGGACTGCTGCTCTTCCTCTTCATGCTCAGGATGCCCGTGGCCTTTGCCTTGGCCTTCGTAGGCTGGGTGGGCTACTCTTACCTGGCCTCTCCTACTGCCGGCTGCAAGATCCTCGTACGGGACCTCTTTGTCACCTTCAACTCTTACCCTTTGACGGTTATCCCCACCTTTGTGCTCATGGGCACCTATGCCTTCGCCTCAGGAATCAGTGGCAGGCTATACAAAGCAGCTTATGAAATCTTCGGCCAGCTGCGGGGTGGCCTAGCTATAACGACGGTGATGGCCTCTGCAGGCTTTGCTGCAGTGTGCGGTTCATCTACCGCAAGTGCCGCCACCATAGGGAAGATCGCCTACCCTGAGATGAAGCGTTACCACTACGACGATACCCTGGCCACGGGGTGTATCGCCAGCTCCGCTACCTTAGGAATCCTCATCCCGCCGAGCACCATCTTCATTGTTTACGGAATCCTTACTGAGCAATCCATCGGGAAACTCTTCATCGCTGGAATACTGCCCGGGTTGGCACTGGCCGGGTTCTTCTCAGCTATTGTCTTTGTCCTCTGTTACCTAAGGCCTCTATGGGGACCAGCCGGACGAACTACCTCCTTAAAGGCAAAGATAAAAGCCCTCGGAGGAATCTGGGAGGCCATCGTACTCTTCGGTGTAACTATGGGAGGGCTTTTCGCAGGATGGTTCACCCCTACTCAAGCTGGAAGCATCGGTGCCATAGGGGCCCTGGCCATGGGGCTCTTAAGAAAAAGTCTCACCTGGAAATCCTTCTGGGAGGCCACGATAGAGGGGGTGGAGATATCTTGTATGATCTTTTTTCTCATCGCAGGGGCCACCGTCTTCGGCCACTTCCTGGCCATCACCAGGATCCCCTTTATCCTGGTCGACTCCATCAAAGGTCTCCAAGTTTCACCCTGGACAATCATGGCTGTCATCATCTTCGTCTACCTTGTGGCGGGCTGTTTCATCGACACTATGGCCCTCGTCATCCTGACAGTACCCATTATCTACCCCGTCGTGATCGAGCTCGGCTTTGACCCTATATGGTTCGGAGTCGTGATCGTGCTGGTAACCCAAGTAGGGGTGGTGACCCCCCCGGTCGGAGTGAACGTATACGTGGTAAAAGGACTCGTCCCCAAGGTCCCCTTAGAGACCATATTCAAGGGAGCTGTCCTGCTGGCTGTCGGCCACGTCCTCACCATCGTCCTTGTTATGGCCTTCCCTCAATTAGCCACCTTCCTCCCAAAGTACGTGAAGTGGTAACTTTCCTCAGTAATATCTCTCGGCCACCTTTTCATATGGAGATCCAGTAGGTGATGTAGTCGATCTCCTCACCCAAGGCTGAGGTAAAATCCAAATATGCCTTGGGTCTCCATCATCATACCCACCTACAACCGCCGGGACTTCTTGAGGGAGGCCATAAGGTCGGTCCTGGAGCAATCCTTCAGGGACTTTGAGCTCATCGTGGTGGACGACGGCTCCGACGACGGCACCCGCGAGATGATCCAGCGGGAGTTCCCCGGTCTGCTCACCTACCTCTACCAGGAGAACCAGGGGGTGAGCCGGGCGAGGAATCGCGGCCTCGAACTGGCCCAGGGGGAGTTCGTGGCCTTCCTCGACTCGGACGACCTCTGGCTCCCCCGTAAGCTCGAGCGGCAAATGGCCTTCATGCAGTCCCAGCCCAAGGCCCAGATCTGTTACACCGATGAGATCTGGATCAGACGGGGGGTAAGGGTCAACCCGAAGAAGAAGCACGCCAAATACTCGGGCTGGATATACCCCCGGTGCCTGCCCCTCTGCATAATCAGCCCCTCTTCGGCCTTGATGCGAAGGGGGCTGTTGGAGGAGGTGGGGGGCTTCGATGAGGAACTGCCCGTCTGCGAGGACTACGACCTATGGCTGAGGATCTCGGCCCGTCACCCCATCCACTTCCTCCCCGAGAAGCTCATCGTCAAACGCGGAGGCCACCAGGACCAGCTCTCGCGCCGGTGGGGGAACGACATCTGGAGGGTAAAGGCGCTGCTGAAGATGCTCAAGGACCCCTCTCTGCGGCCTGACTGGAGGAGGATGACCGTGGAGGAGTTACACCGCAAGGGCTCCATCCTTATCAAGGGCTTTCGCAAACGGGGAAAGGAGGAAGAGGTGAAGTATTACGAGAGGATCCTAGAGCAGTATCCCCTCGAGGAGGGCTAAAGGACCGGGGTCTCTACGACCTCCACCTGGAAGTCGGTAGCCCCCTTGGGCGGGGAGAGGAAGACGATGGTGAAGGAGGCGCTATCGCCAGGGGCCAGGGGGGCGAGGCCGGAAGGACTCTGATTGCGGGCGAGGTCCTTGAGGAGGGGGAAGTCCATCCCCTGGAGTCTTTTCCTGGGTATGTGCCTTCCCGAAAATCCCACTCCTTCGGCCACCCTCCTGCCCCTGGCGTCCAGAAGCCTCCCTCGCAGCTTCACGTAGCGGCAGGGTTCGCGGGACTGGTTGCTCACCCGCCCCTCGATGACGAAGACCTCGGTGCCATCCACCACCAACCGATAACCCTTTAGCTCGGAAAGGGGGAAGAGGCGCTCCTTGGCCTCGATCATCTGGGCCACCTTTCCGAAAAGCCCCCTCACAAAGGGTATCCTCTCCCTGTTGATGAAGAGCAACGCCACAGCCAGAAGCGCCAGCATCACGATCAGCAGCACCAAGGCCAGCTTCGGCAACCCCTTCCTCTCCTCGGGCAGGGCGACCCCCTCCTCCGGAGCGAGGGAGGAGACGTCCCCGAAGATCTCCTCGTCGGGGAGGGGCTCCTCCCGAGGGCCTTCCACTGGAGGAGCTTCGGGGAAGACCGTAAAGACGTGGCCGCAGCGGGAGCAGCGGACCTTCACCCCTTCGGGCTTCACCCGGCTGTCCTCCAATCTATACCTCGTACCGCAGGCCTCACATTTTACGATCATCTCAAGACCTCCCTCCCCACGGGCAAGAGCTGCCCCTATTATCGAACATAAGTCAAAAAAGTCAAGAAATTTTCCGCCTCTCCAGCTCGGCCAGGGCCTCAAGGATCTCCTGTTGCATCCTCCGGACCACCCCTTCGGGGTCCGGGGCCTGGCGAATGGGGCGGCCCACGACTATGTGATCGGCCCCCCTGAGGAAGGCCTCCTTCGGCCCCACCACCCGTTTCTGATCGTCCACCTCCCTGTTCTCCACGGGCCTCACACCAGGGGTCACCACGAAGAAACCGTGGCCGAACTCCTCCCTCAAGGCCGCCACCTCCAACCCCGAGGAGACCACCCCGTCGCAGCCGATCTCGATGGCCCTCCTGGCCCGTGACAACACAAGCTGCTCCGGCGAACACTCAAAACCCAGATCCCTCAGGTCCCCCTGGTCGAGGCTCGTGAGCACCGTCACCGCCAGGACCTTCACATCTCCTTTGGCCCTGACGGC
>QMLK01000079.1 GCA_003646705.1 Deltaproteobacteria bacterium
CAGGCGCCTCAGGACCCTGTCGGTCCTCCAGTCCTTGGCCAGCTCCACGGCGGAACGCAAGAGGTTCCCGCTGTACTGCTCCAACTTGCCCTCAAAACGCTCAAAGAGCGTAAAGGCATCGGCGGTGGTACCGGCGAAGCCCGCCAAGACCTTGTCGTGATAGAGCTTCCGCACCTTGCGGGCCCTGTGCTTGATAACAGTGACCTCCAGGGTTACCTGACCATCTCCCGCCATCACCACCTAGCCCTTGTGCCTGACGCTCAGGATGGTGGTGCCGCTAAGGGACCTTCTTGGCGCGCGGATGTGCACGATCGTAGACCTCCATCAAGGTGCTGAGGCTCACGTGGGTGTAGCGCTGGGTGGTGGAGAGCCGCGCATGGCCGAGCAACTCCTGGATGGCCCGCAGGTCCGCCCCCCCATCGAGCATGTGGGTGGCGAAGGTATGCCGCAGTACGTGAGGGGTCACGGGCTTTAAGACCTCCCCGCGCAGGGCGTACTCCTTCACGATCCTCCCGACCGAACGGGCGCTCAAACGCCTCCCCCAACGGTTCAAGAAGAGGGCATCCTCCTTGGGACCGAAGCTCCCCCTCACCTTCAGGTAGAGCCCCAAGGCCTCGCAGGCCTTGCCGCCCACCGGGACCAGCCGCTCCTTTCCACCCTTTCCCAAGACCCTCACCAGCCCCTCCTTCAGGTCGATGTCCCTGAGGTCGAGGCCCACCAACTCCCCCACCCGTAGACCACTGGAGTAGAGGAGCTCGAGGATGGCCCTATCCCTTATGCCCTTCGCATCCCCTTGAGGGGGGGCCTCCACCAAGGAGAAGGCCTCCTCCACCGTGAGCCACCGGGGCAACCCCTTCATGAACTTGGGCGTGGAGACCAATTGGGCGGGGTTGCGCTTGATGAGGCCTTCCCTCTTCAGATAACGGAAAAAGGACCTGATGGCCGAGAGCTTCCTCGAGATGGAGCTCCTCTTCAGCCCCCTGCGGGTGAGGTGGCTGAGATAGAGGCGCAAGTGGAGGTGGTCGATGCCCCCGGGGTCCTGGGGGAGCCCCTTCTCCCTGAGGAAACCGAAGAAATCCTCGAGATCCACCCGGTAAGAACGGAGGGTATGACCCGAGGAGCCCCGTTCGTAGCTCAGGTACTCGAGGAAGGCCTCCAGGAGGCGCTCCAGCCCTTTTCCTTCAAAAGACTGCATTTTCTGCGTATACTATAGTCGAGGGGCCAACCTTAGTCAATTGAAGCACAAAGATGCTTGTGTGGCTTTACTGGATCGCGGGACTTACCCTCACCACCTACCTGAGCGCCTCCCTCGTGCGGCGTTTCCCAGAGGTGGGCCTTCAGGCCTTGGTGGCCTTCTACGTCATCTATTTGGCCGCCTCCCAGATCCTGGCCGTGAGGATCGTCCGCTTCGAACTCGGCTTCTACACCCTCCACGCCCCTGCCGCCGTTTTCCTCTACCCCTTCATAGCTCAGGCCATCGATATGATCAACGAGGCCTACGGCTACCGGAAGGCCCAATGGAGCATATTGATCGCCTTCCTCACCCAGGTGCTGCTCGTGATATTCATCCTCTTGGTCAACAGCCTGAAGCCGGCCCCTTTCTTCAAATACGAGGAGGCTTGGCAGAGGATCTTCGCACAAGGGGTGAGGATCACGGCGGCCTCCTGGGCCTCCTTCCTCATCTGTCAGAGCCTTGACGCCAGGGTCTTCGCCTGGCTCAAAAGGAGGTACGAGGAGAAGGTCTGGTTGAGGAGTATGGGGAGCGATGTGCTGAACCTGACCTTGGACAGCGTGCTGTTCGTCACCTTCGCCTTCTGGGGCGTGGCCCCTGTAGGCCCCTTGGTCCTCGGCCAAGTGGTCTCCAAGAACATCATCGGCTTGCTCGACACCCCGTGGTTCCTCTGGTACAAGAGGATGCTCAGACCGGTGGGACTGCGAAGGGAGGTCTACGGTGGTCAGGCTCAGTGAAAACGCCCTCAAGGTCCTCGAGGCCCGATACCTCAGGAAGGACGCCAAGGGGAACCCCATCGAGGGGCCCGAGGACATGTTCCGACGGGTGGCCCGGCACGTAGCCAAGGCCGAGGGGATCTTCTCCCCCCGGAAGGAGGCCCAAAGGGCCGAGGAGTTCTTCCAGCTTATGGCCTCCTTGAAGTTCCTCCCCAACTCCCCGACCCTCATGAACGCCGGGAGGCGCTTGGGGCAACTGGCCGCCTGCTTTGTCCTGCCCGTGGAGGACTCCCTCACCTCCATCTTCGGGTCCCTGAAGCGTGCAGCCATCATCCACCAATCGGGAGGGGGCACCGGCTTCTCCTTCAGCAGGCTGCGCCCGAGGGGGGATATGGTCTCTACCACCCATGGGGTGGCCAGCGGTCCGGTCTCCTTTATGCGAGTCTTCAACATGGCCACAGAGGTGATCAAACAGGGGGGGACCCGTAGGGGGGCCAACATGGGGGTCCTGAGGGTCGACCACCCCGATATCCGCGAGTTCATAACCCTCAAACGCGACCCCCGGGAGATGAACACCTTCAACCTATCGGTGGCGATCACGGAGGACTTCATGAAGGCCCTGCAGCGGGGGGAGGATTTCCCCCTGGTGAACCCGCGCACAGGTCGGGTCTTCACGAAGGTCAACGCCCGGGAGCTCTTCGAGCTGATGGTGGAGTGTGCCTGGGAGAGCGGGGAACCGGGGGCCCTCTTCCTCGATCGCATAAACCGCGCCAACCCCACCCCAGCCCTCGGGGAGATCGAGGCCACCAATCCCTGTGTGACGGGAGATACCTGGGTCACCACCTCCGAAGGGCCGGCCAGGGTAGAGGAGCTCGTGGGAAGGTCCTGCCGGTTGCTCTTGGACGGTCGGTTTTACTCCAGCGGTCAAGAGGGGTTCTTCTACACCGGTCGCAAGAGGGTACTCGAGGTCCGCACCAAAAGGGGATACCGCTTCAAAGCCACCCCTGACCATTTGGTCAGGGTGGTGACCTCCATGGACCGTCAGCGTATGGAGACCTCCTGGAAACCTGTAGGTGAGCTCAAGGCCGGGGATCTACTACTGCTGAGCGCTGACCGCGGAAGCCGTTGGGACGGAAAGGGGTCCTTTGGCGAAGGGTATCTGCTGGGACTCCTCATGGGCGATGGTACCCTCAAAAGGGAGGAAGCAGTCCTCTCCATCTGGGGAGATGGGGCAGGTCCTGAGGCGGTCCGCGCAGAAGCGGAACGCTTCGCCTATGAGCTCCCCCATCGCGCGGACTTTCAGGGCTTTCAGAAGAAGATAGAGGGCCGAGGCGAGTATCGCCTCAAGTTAAAGGCCCTGAAGATCCTGGCGAACCACTACGGCCTCAACAGAGGCTATAGGGGATTGCCCCCCTCTTTAGAGATGACCAGTTGGGACTTCCACCGGGGATTCCTCAGAGGCCTCTTCGACGCAGACGGGTCCGTCCAAGGACATCAAGACAAAGGGGTATCAGTGCGCTTGGCTCAGTCAGATCTGGAGCTGTTAATAGGGGTACAGAGGATGTTGCTTAGGCTCGGGATCGCCTCCACCATCTACGAGAACCGCCGTCCAGAGGCCTCAAAGGAACTTCCAAACGGCAAAGGGGGGCTTAAGCAGTATCGCACCAAAGCTCAGCACGAATTGGTGATAAGCGGCGACAACCTCCGCACCTTCGCCGAGGTGGTGGGCTTCGCCGAAACAGAGAAGCAGAGGAAACTGGAGGAACGTTTGAAGGCCTACAGACGAGCTCCGAACCGAGAGCGGTTCGTAGCCGAGGTCCAAGAGGTGATCCCACAGGGTGAATCAGAGGTCTTCGATGTACGGGTACCGGGATGCGGGGCCTTTTCAGCCAACGGTGTCTGGGTCCACAACTGCGGGGAGCAGCCCCTTCTGCCCAATGAGGCCTGCAACCTCGGTTCCATCAACCTGGTGAAGATGCTCAAGCGGGGCCCAAGGGGCTATGAGATAGATTGGCGGGAACTGAGGGAGACGGTGAAATTGGCGGTGAGGTTCCTCGACGACGTGGTGGAGGTGAACCGCTATCCCTTCAGGGCCATCAAGCGGATCTGTCGCGGGAACCGCAAGATCGGCCTCGGGGTGATGGGCTTTGCCCACATGCTCATCCTCCTCCACATACCCTACCACTCCGACGGAGCGGTGAAGATGGCCGAGGAGCTCATGGCCTTCATCCACGAGGTGGCCCTGGAGGCCTCCAGGGAGCTCGCCGCCGAACGCGGCCCCTTCCCCAACTTCTCAAAGAGCCTCTACGCCCAAAAGGGGGAGCCGCCTCGGAGGAACGCCACCCTAACCACCATCGCCCCCACGGGGACCTTGAGCATCATCGCCGATTGCTCGGCGGGGATCGAGCCGCTGTTCGCCTTGGCCTACACCAAGAGGATGCTCGGGGACGTAGAGATATTCACCATCGACCCCGTCTTCCTACAGGTGGCCGAAGAGGAGGGCTTCCTCAGCCCAGAGCTGAAAGAGGAGGTGCGAAAGAGAGGACAGCTCTCCCCCGAGCTGCCCGTGCCGGAGAGGTACAAGGAGCTCTTCCTCACCGCCTTTCAGATACCCCCTTGGAGACACGTCCAGATCCAGGCCGCCTTCCAGCGACACACCGACAACGCCGTCTCCAAGACGATAAACTTCCCCGCCGAAACCCCCCCTGAGAAGGTCGGAGAGGCCTTCCTCCTGGCCTACGAACTGGGCTGTAAGGGGATAACCGTATACCGAAGCGGTTCAAGGGAGGGACAGGTCATCACCTGCGGCTTGAACCAACTATGCTGACCCCTGGGAACTTCCTCCGGTAGGCCTCGAGGATCAGTTCGGTGGCCCTGTCCCAGTTGTAATGATCCAGGTTTATCGTGATGTCGTAGTTGCGTGGGTCGGCCACATCGGCCCCGAAGTACCTCTTGATAAAATCCCTCTGCTCCCGATCCCACTCCTCGAGGACCTTCTCCAGATCCCTCTCCGGGAGCCCATACCTCTTCAGCACCGCCTCCTTCCAGCCTTCCGGCCTCCCCACAAGCCTCACCCTGAGGGCCTCAGTGGCCGGGATCACGAAGTTGGCCCCACGGCCGACGATGACACAACTCCCGACGTGGCCCAATTTCTTAAGAAATCGCTTTAAGTATAATATGTAATCCTCCTGAAAAGTTTGGGGATCCTTCACAAAGACGTTGGCGTACTCCAAGAGGATGCTCCGGGATCGCTCATCCAGGAACTCGGCCTGGCGGGGGTCCGCCTTTAGGGCCCTGGCCACCTCGTAGATTATATTCTTCCCGTAATAGGGCCATCCCAACCTTCTGGAGAGCCTCTCGGCCACCTCGTGGGCCCCTGCCCCTCTCTGTCGGGAGATGAGGATGGGGGGCTTGCGGACCTCTGGACCCTCCTCCCGTCGGAGGAACCACTCCCTTACGTGGCTCTCGATGATCCTCTGGATGTTTGGATTCCTCACCCTCATCGGTCCCCTCGCGGCTTTTGGGGTGGCTTATAGTATAAGCTCAGGAACCTGTCAACCTGCGGAGCCTCTGCTGGATTCGCTCCTTGTCCTCGCCCTGAGAGAGCTCGCGGGCCTTCTTCAGGTGGAAGATCGCCGCCTTCTTGTCACCTATCTTGCTGAAGTAGATGCCGAAGTGCTCATGGGCGAGGCCCCTCCTCCCCTGATCCATGTACAGCTCCCCCATGGATCGGTAGACCTCCGGGAGCTCAGGCCTCCGTCCTGCCAATGCCTTGTATACCTTTAAGGCCTCCTCAAGCCTTCCCCCCGCTGTCAGCAAATGGCCGAGGGCAAAGGCCACCTCCTGGTCAGCGGGAAAG
>QMLK01000080.1 GCA_003646705.1 Deltaproteobacteria bacterium
AGGTTCTTGGGGGTGAAGGGCCGGGTGACCCACATCGAGATGAGGGTCGAGGACATCTACGAGGCCAGAAGGATCGCTCGAGAGGTGGAGGAGGTCCTGGGACCTCCCTTCTATGCCCGGGACTGGATGGAGATGAACCGAAACCTCTTCTCGGCCCTGAGGATGGAGAGGCGGGTGATGTTCATCCTGCTCTCCCTGGTGATAGGGGTTGCTGCCTTCAACATCATCGGTACCCTGACCATGACCGTGATGGAGAAGAGGAGGGACATCGCCATCCTGAGGTCCATGGGGGCCTCCAAGGGGCGCATCACCAGGATCTTCCTCCTGGAGGGCCTCCTCATAGGCTCGCTGGGGACCCTGCTCGGGACCGCAGGGGGGCTGCTTTTGGCCTTCAACGTCGAGGGGATTGCCCACTTCATCGAGGGGCTCTTCGGCTTCCAGTTCCTGCCGGGAGATGTCTATTACATCACGGAGGTGCCCTCAAGGGTCAACCCTTGGGATGTGGTGGCCATAGTGATCATGGGGCTCTTGTTGAGCCTCTTGGCGACCCTCTATCCCGCCAGGAAGGCCTCCCGTTTGGACCCCGTGGAGGTACTGCGTTATGAGTGAAGCCCTGGTGGAGGCCAAGGGCCTCGTCAAGGTCTTCAAGAAGGAAGGGGGGGAGATCTATGCCCTCCGGGGGGTGGACCTGACTGTACAAGAGGGGGAGAGGATAGCGGTGGTCGGGGCCTCCGGGGCCGGAAAGAGCACCTTGCTGCACATCCTCGGGACCCTCGAGAGGCCCACCTCTGGCCAGCTTCGCTACCGAGGCCAAGAGGTCTTCTCCCTGGGGGAGGAGGAACTGGCCCTCTTCAGGAACCGGGAGATCGGCTTCGTCTTCCAATTCCACCACCTCCTGCCGGAGTTCGACGCCTTGGAGAACGTGATGATGCCCGCCCTCATCCAAGGGCTGAAGAGGGAGGAGGCGCGTCGGCTTGCCGAGGAGATGCTCATCGAGGTGGGTCTCGAAGAACGGATGAAACACAAGCCGGGAGAGCTTTCGGGAGGCGAACAGCAGAGGGTAGCCGTCGCCAGGGCCCTGGTCCTACGGCCAGCCCTCTTACTGGCCGATGAACCGACCGGCAACCTCGACTCAGCCACCGGCCAAAAGGTGCTCGACCTCTTGTTGAGGCTCAACGAATCCCTGGGGACCACCCTCCTCATCGTCACCCACAACGAGGCCTTGGCCAAGCGCTTTCCCCGACGGCTCTACATGGTCGATGGCCGCATCGAACAGGAGGAGGCCTGATGCAGTTTACAGCGGAGGGGCAATCTGCTATAGCTTTCGAGGACCTCGCCAGGGGAACCTCCATGAGCTTGAAGCGCCTCTTCGTCCTCTTCGTCCTCTCGTTGCTGCTCTTGCCTTCGTCCCCCTTGTCGCAGGATCGGAGGATCGTCAAGGAGATCGTCGTAGTGGGCAATAGGCGCGTCCAGAGGGACGTGATCTTGAGCGAGATAAAGAGCAAGGTGGGACAACCCTTGGACCGCGAGCTGCTGAAGGAGGACGTGAAGGCCCTCTGGAGGCTCGGCAACTTCTTGGACGTCAGGGCCGATGTAAAGGAGACCCCCGAAGGGGTGATCTTGACCTTCGTGGTCCTCGAAAAACCCGTCATCAAGGAGCTGGTCATATCGGGCCATGAGAGGATTGAAAGGGACGAGATAGAGGAGGTCCTCAAGCTCAAAGAAGGGGACTTCTTCGACCCGGAGGACCTTTCCAGGGGCGTAGAGGCCGTCAAAAAGCTCTATCACTCGAAGGGCTACTACGGCGTCGAGATAAGTTCAGAGGTGGAGGAGGCCCCTGAGAACCAGGTGGTGGTCTACATCGACATCGTGGAGGGGGTGAAGGCCTATATAAAGGAGATAAGGTTCGAGGGCAATCGTGCCTTCAGCTCCCGCAAGCTCAGGAAGTTGATGAGGACGAAGAAGAAGGGATGGCTCTCCTGGCTGACCAAGACGGGGACCTTGGAGAGGGAGGTCTTGGAAGTGGATCTGGCCAGGATCAAGAGCTTCTACCACGACCACGGCTACCTCACCGTCAAGGTCTCTGAACCCGAGATCACCCTCTCCAGGGATGGCCGCTCCATCACCATCACCATCAGGATAGAGGAAGGGGATCGTTTCAGGGTAGGGAGCATAGACCTAAAGGGGGACCTCATCGCCCCCAAGGAGGAGTTGCTCAAGGGGTTCAAGACCAAGGTCGGAAAGTGGTACCGCTCCTCCCTGGTACAGAAGGACATGTTGCGGATCGTCGACTATTACGCGGACAGGGGCTACGCCTACGTGGACGTCTCGCCGCTGACGTCCCTTGACAGGCAGAGGAAGCTCGTCCACCTCCTCTTCAAGGTCGACAGGGGGCCCAAGGTCTACATAGGCCGGATCGAGATCAGCGGCAACACCAAGACGCGGGACAAGGTGATCCGCAGGGAGCTCAAGGTGGCCGAAGGGGAACTTTACAGCGCCACCAAACTCCGCAAGAGCCGCCAGAGGATAAAGAGGCTCGGCATCTTCAAGGAGGTGGATCTGAGCACCACCCCCACGGAGAGGAAGGAGGTCCTGGACCTGGAGGTAAAGGTGCAGGAACAGCAGACGGGGATGCTGCAGTTCGGGGCCGGTTACAGCTCCGTCTACGGGGTGGTCGGGACGGTCGCCCTCTCGGAGCGGAACCTCTTCGGGAGGGCCTGGAGGGCATACATACGGGCAACCCTCGGCGGGGGGATGAGCGACTTCTCCCTTGGGATGAGCGATCCGCGGTTCTTGGACACCTCTTATTCGGTCGGCTTTGACGCCTTCAACGAAACCTACGACCACGATACCTACGACTCCCGGTTAACGGGGGGGGACCTGAAGGTAGGACGGGAGCTAACGGACTACCTGCGAGCCGATCTCGTCTACCGCTACGAGAGGGTGAAGATATACAACGTGGAAGAAGAGGCCTCGAGCTACATCAAATCCCAAGAGGGGACCACCGACACCAGCAAGGTCACCTTGACCCTCACCTTCGACAACATCGACGACCCCTTAAACCCCACCCGGGGGATAGAGACGTGGTTTTCGGTGTGCAACGCCGGAGGACCCCTCGGAGGGGACAACTACTTCTGGCGCGTGAGCACGGGGGCCAGTTGGTTTCACCCCCTGATCGGGGATTTGGTCCTCAACCTGAGGGGCAGGTTTGGCCTGATGGAGGGCTACAGCGGCCGCGAGGTGCCCTTAGGGGAGAAGTTCTACGTAGGGGGGCTGAGGACCCTGAGGGGCTTCGAGTACGGGATGGCTGGACCCGTCGATGAGAACCGAGAGCCCATCGGCTCACTGAAGATGGCCGTCCTCAACGTAGAGTTCATCTATCCCTTGAGCAAGGCCTTGGGATTGAAGGCCGCCGTCTTTTACGATGTGGGCAAGGGCTTCGACGACTGGAGCGACATCACCCCCTTGAGGCACGCAGCAGGGGTCGGCATCAGGTGGTACTCCCCCTTCGGCCCCATAAGGATCGACTGGGGCTACAACCTAAACCGCAGGAAGGGGGAGAAGGCGAGCGTTTGGGACTTCGCCGTTGGCATGATGTACTAATCGGGAAGGAGGAAAGATGAAGCGGGTGGGATCTTTGGTATGGGCTTTGGTCTTCGTCATAGGTTTCCTCGCAACGGCCTATGGCGCCTCGGTAAAGATAGGTTATGTGGACGTACAGAGGGTTTTGGCCGAGTCGAAAAGGGGGCAGGAGGCGAAAAAGAAGATAGAGGCCAGAGGGGCGGAGCTTAATCAGGAGTTCCAGAGGAGGCAGAGGGAGGTTCAAAGCCTGAAGGAGGATCTGGAACGGAAGGGGACCCTCCTGAACGAAGAGGCCCGAAAGGAGAAGGAGCGGGAGTACCAGCGGAAGGTCAAGGAACTCGAGCGCTTCGTGAGGGACTCCCGGGAGGAATTGAGGCAGATGGAGAGGGAGATGACGGCCAAGATCCTGAAAGAGGTGGAGAAGGTGATCGAGGAGCTGGGGAAGAAGGAGGGTTACACCCTGATCTTGGAGAAGCAGAGGAGCTTCATCCTGTACGCCCCTGAGGAGATAGACCTCACCGAAAAGGTGATAAAGGCCTTGGACGCTGAGAAATGACGGAGAAGACGCTGTCGGAGTTGGCCCAACTGGTGGGGGGAAAGGTAAGGGGGGACCCCTCCGTGAGGATAAGGGGGGTATCGAGCCTTGAGGAGGCCCGAGAGGGTGAGATCACCTTTGTCACCTCCGACCGTTATCTCCCCCTGCTGGCCGAGACCAAGGCCTCAGCCGCCATCGTCCCACGAGAGGTGGAGGCCCCCATACCCCTCTTGATAGCCTCTAACCCTGCTTTGACCATGGCGAAGATCCTCAGCGTCTTCGCCGAAAGGCCTTTACCCCCTTCAGGGATATCCGAGGGGGCATGGGTGAGCCCCTCGGCAAAGGTGGGAAGGGACGTAGCCATCCTGCCCCTCGCCTACGTCGGCGAGGAGGCCGAGGTGGGCGACAGGGTGGTCCTTTACCCCGGGGTCTACGTAGGGCCCAGGGTGAAGATCGGCCCCGATAGCGTGATCTACCCCAATGTGACCCTCTACGAGGGGACGGTCATCGGCAGCAGGGTCACGATCCACGCGGGAACGGTCATCGGGGCTGACGGTTTCGGCTTCGTCAAGGACGGCGAAAGGAACTTCAAAATCCCCCAGGTGGGCACCGTCCGAATAGAGGACGACGTGGAGATAGGGGCCAACTGCTGCATAGATCGGGCGACCTTCGGCCAGACGGTCATAGGACGGGGGGTCAAGATGGACAACCTCGTCCAGATAGGCCACAACGTGACCATAGGGGAGAACACCATCGTGGTGGCCCAAGTGGGCATATCGGGCAGCGTCAAGGTGGGCCGCAACGTAGCCCTGGCGGGGCAGGTGGGGATCGCAGATCACGTCACCATCGGGGATGAGGCCCAGGTATCGGCCAAGGCGGGGATCTTGCGGGATATAGCCCCAGGGGAAGTGGTCGGTGGGATACCCCAGATGCCCCACCGGAGGTGGGTACGGGTGGCCTTCCTGATGACGCGGTTGCCGGAGCTGAAGCGAGAGTTGGATGCCCTCCTCAAGAGGGTGGAGGAGATGGAGAGGATCCTCAAGGAGGTGAAGGGGTGATCGATATAAAGGAGATCATGGAGATCCTCCCCCACACCTTCCCCTTTCTCCTGGTGGACAGGATCGTCGAACTGGAGGTCCCTGAGCGGATCGTGGGCTTGAAGAACGTCACCTTCAACGAACCCTTCTTCCAAGGGCACTTCCCCTCCGAACCGGTGATGCCGGGGGTCTTGATCGTGGAGGCGATGGCCCAGACCGCCGGGGTCTTGGCCTACAAGGCCATGGGGGAGGAGGCAAAGGACAAAGGGGTCTATCTCATGGCCCTTAAGGAGGCCAAGTTCCGCAGGCCCGTGGTACCCGGCGATCAATTGGTCTTAGAGCTCCAAGTGGTGAAGAGACGGGGGCAGATCTGGGTCTTCAGGGGCAAGGCCTTGGTAGAGGGAAAGGTAGCAGCGGAGGCGGAGATCATGGCTACCATACGCGAGAGGGAGGGATGAAAGTCCACGAGACTGCCATAGTCCATCCCACTGCCCAGTTGGCCGAGGGCGTGGAGATAGGCCCCTATAGCGTGATAGGCGAAGGGGTAATCATCGGGGAGGGGACTTGGATAGGACCTCACGTCGTGGTGGACCGCTGGAGCGTCATAGGCCGCAACTGCCGGATATACCAATACGCCTC
>QMLK01000081.1 GCA_003646705.1 Deltaproteobacteria bacterium
CCAGCCCCGTTGGCCCCCACAAAGGCCACCAGCTCCCCCCTCTGGACGTTGAAGCTCAAGCCGTGCAGCACCTTCATGCGGCCGTAGCCGGCCTCCAGATCAGAGACCTCGAGCATACTTCTCCCCCAGATAGGCCTTTATCACCTTCTCGTCGTGGGCGATCTCCTCGGGAGGGCCCTCGGCGATCTTCATCCCACCGTCAAGGACTATCACCCTCTCCGAGATGGGCATCACCACCTCCATCACGTGCTCGATCAGGAAGAGGGTGATCCCCTTCTCCCGGTGGATCCTCTTGAGGAGCTTCACCATCTCCTCGGTCTCAGTGGGGTTGAGGCCCGAGGCCACCTCGTCGAGCATCAAGAGCACCGGCTTTATGGCCAAGGCCCTGGCCAAGCCGACCTGCTTCTGGATGGCCAGGGGCAGCTCCGTCAGGTAGAGGTCGGCCACCCCTTCGAGGCCCATAAAGGCGAGGACCTCCCTGGCCTCCTTTTCGGCCTCCACCCTGTCCTCCTGATGGAGGAAGGCCCCCACCATGACGTGTTCGAGGGCCGTCAACTCCCCAGCCGCCCTCATCAACTGGAAGGTCCGGCCGATCCCCTCCCGAGCGGTCTGGAAGGGCTTCCAACCGGTGATGTCCCTGCCGCGGAAGATCACGCGGCCGCCATCGGGGCGGTAGTAGCCGACGATGCAGTTGAACAGCGTGGTCTTTCCGGCGCCGTTGGGGCCGATCAGGCCTACGATCTCCCCCTCCTCGATGGAAAAGGAGACGTCGTTGTTGGCGACGATCCCCCCGAAGTCCTTGGTGAGGTTCCGCACCTCCAGGAAGGCCATCTACGTCCTCCTGCCCCTGTATCGCTCCACAATCCCCCAGATGCCCCGGGGCTCGAAGGCGGCGATGAACATGATGATGGCCGCATAGATCATGAAGTCCACCCCCATCAACTCCTTGTGACCGCCGAGCCAACTGCCGAGATAACGATCGAGGGGCACCAGGATGGCCGCCCCGATGATGGGCCCCCAAAGGGAGGCAGCCCCTCCCAGCATGGCCATGAGGGCTATCATTATGGAGAGCTCCAGGTGCATGACCGACTCCGGATCGATGTAGAGGTTGTAGACGGCGATGAAGGAACCCCCCACCGCTACGAAGGCCGAGGCTATGGCGTAGGCCTTGATCTTGCACCAGCGGGCATCTATCCCCAGGCTCTCCGCGGCCTCCTCATCGATCTTGATCATCCGGAGCTGATAGCCGAGCTTGGACTTGCGGAACCAGTTCATGTAGAGGACCCCGGCCAGGAAGTAGGCCAGGATGAAGTAGTAGTAATAGGTGTCGTTGGTGAACTGCATGTAGAGGAAGGTGTTCCCCTTGATGGGGAGCTCTATCCCCTTGGCCGCCCCGACGAAGTTCCAGTTGATGAAGATGTCCTGAAGCACCAAGGAGGTGGCGATGGTGGCGATGGCGAAGTAATGGCCCTTCAGCCTGAAGAGGGGATAGCCGATGAGGAAGGAGTAACCGAGGGCTATCAGCACCCCTAAGGGCATGGAGAACCAATAGGGGATATCCCAACGGACCATGAGGACCGCCACCGTGTAGGCCCCTATCCCCACGTACTGGGCCTTCCCCAACTCCACCTGCCCTCCATAGCCCCCGATGGTGTTCCACCCCATCCCGAAGAGGGAGAAGAGGAGGAACTGGATCATCACCGCCATGCCGAAGGAGTCCATCCCCAGCCATGGGAAGGCGAGCAGGAAGAGACAGAAGATGCCGAAGCCTATCCGTTCGACCAAGGGAAAGTCGCTGAAGTCGAAGGCCTCCCTTATTGCTCCCATCCGAAAAGCCCTCGCGGTCTGAAGACCACCACCAGGAAGTAGGCGAGATAGACTATCGTCATCTTGTAGTGGGGGCCGATGATGGAGGTCTTCAGCAGGTGTCCTATGATAGGGAAGACCGTCTCGAGGATCCCTATGAGGATCCCCGCGAAGAAGGCCCCCTTTATGCTTCCAAAGCCCCCCAGGGCCACCGTGGCAAAGGCGATCATGACGAAGAGCAACCCCACCATGGGGTAGATGTAGTAGAAGTTGGCGAGCAGTCCACCAGCTATCCCCACCGTTATCCCGCCCATGGCCCAGGCCAAGGCGTTCATCCGCTCCGTCTTGATCCCCATGTAGGAGGCTGCCTCACGGTTTATCGAGGTGGCCCGGAGGGCCTTGCCCACCCGCGTCTTGAAGATGATCCAGGAGACCACGGTGAAGGCTACAAGGCTCAACAGGGCACAGACCACCTTGGTCATGTCGAGGTGGAAGGGCCCTATGGTGAGGGACTTGCCCACGAGGAGGCCCTTCTTGATCATCCTGTAATCTATCCCCCAGAGGAAGACGGCCAGGTACCGCAGAAAGAGCATGAGGCCGAAGGTCCCGAGCAACTGGGCCACCATGGGCCCCCGCAACAGATAGCGGACCAGACCGTAATAGGAGACCAGCCCCAGCAGGGCCCCCACTGCACCACAGAGGGGGAGGGTCACCAAGGGGTCCACCCCCAGGGAGATGCTCAGACAATAGGCAGTGTACATCCCCAGCATGAGGAACTCCCCATGGGCGAAGTTGACGATGTCCATCACCCCGAAGATGATGGTGAGCCCCAGGGAGATTAGGGCGAAGAGAAAGCCCATGAGGATCCCCTGGATGAAGGCGTCAGCTAAGACCATTCCCCTTCTTCCCTTATAGGGACGGGGGACGGGCCCGGGCCCGTCCCCCGTCTAACACACCCTGCTATTTCCAAGTGGTGAAGGGGTAGACCATGTCGGCGGTGGCGAGATCGAAGGGGTAGACGATCTCCAGCTCCACCTTTCCGCCCTTGGCCTGATACTGACCGATGAGGCCGGTGCCAAGGACGTTTTGGCCGGTCTTGTCGAACTTGACCCCGCCCCAGGGCATGATCAGTTCCTTGGCCGGGATGAAGAGTTCGTTGGCCGCCTTCTGGATGGCCTTGGGATCGGTGGAACCGGCGGCGTTCAGTACATGGGCCCAGGTCTGCAAGGCCACAAAGGCCCGGCCGGAGGCCCCGGTCAGATCGGTGCCGTAGCGCTTCTTGAAGAGGGCGTTGATCTTACCGGCAGCCTTCTTCACCTTGACCACCTTCGGAATGAAGACCGTCCTGGTCAGGATGCCGTGGACGTCCTTGCCGAGGGTGGCCCGGAAGTCGGGGATCTCGAAGCCCGCATCCTGCCCCCAGACCACCTTCGGGGAGGCCTTCATGCTCTTCAGGGTCCTCACGAAGAGGATGGCGTCCGAGATGTAGGAGGCGAAGAGCATGCAGTCCGGCTTGGCCGCCACCAAGGCTTGGCTCTCGGTGGTGAGGTCGGGGGACTTGGCCGAATAGAGGATGCCCTTGACCACGTCGAAGCCGTACTCCTTGGCCATCTGCTCTATCACCTTGGCCACGCTGGAACCCCACTCCGTGTTCTCACAGGCGTAGGCGATCCGCTTGATCTCCTCCTTGGGGACCGCCTTCACACCTCGGACCTTGCCCTCGGTCAGGCCCTTCAGGAACTCAAAGAGGTCCTTTGTGAAGGTCTCGTCGTGGGGGGTGGTGCGCCAAAACCACTTGAAGCCCCTCTTGGTCAGCACAGGCGAGGTGGAGGAACCGTTGATCATGGGTACCCCGTAGCGCTCCGCCACTGCGCTCACCGTCTTGGTGACGGAGCTGTGGTAACAGCCCATCAGCCCCACCACCTTCTCGTCCATGATGAGGCGCTTGGCCAGATCTGCCCCACGACCTGGCTCCCCCCGGTGGTCGGCGAAGATCAACTTTATCTTGGCCCCCTTGAGGCTGGGGATCCCCTCCCACTTCGCAATGGAGATACCGAGCTCGGCATAGCGGTTGTTCAGCACGTCCAGGGCCAACTCTGCCCCATTCCTCAGATCCCTGCCGGCAGCGGCGAAGGCACCCGACAGGGGGTAGATGACCCCGATCTTGATCTCCTTTGCCTTAGCTGCCACACCTCCGGCGAAGGGCCCCATCAGGAGGCCCATCGCTACGGCCAGGACCAACAAGGATAAAAACAGCCCCTTCTTCATCACCATCCCTCCTTACCCTTCTTTTTTGTTAACGATAAACATCATTTGCGAAGCGATTATAGGGTGGAAAAGGCCCTTCTGTCAACCGAAGGGTGGGGGTAGGACCGGGGACGATCGGCCATCTTGCGCAGGGCGAGGTCACCGTCTCGAGGGTGTCCATGGGCGGCGCCTTGATCTTTTGGACCCCCTGGGTAAATATGTCCCTCGGGAGGTCGAGATGGACTTCAGGAGGGTGGCCGATCTGCTCTTCGAGGTGGGGATGCTGCAGAGGACCCCTCGCACCGGCTACCGTTTCCTCGGCTCGGGCCAACAGTCGGTGGCCGAACACCTCTTCAGGACGGCGGTGATCGGCTACGCGCTGGCGAAACTGCACGGGCGAGTCGATACGGCCCGGGTCACGATGATGTGCCTCATGCACGATCTGCCCGAGTCCCGCACCGGGGACCAGAACTACGTCTACAAGAAGTACGTCAAAGCCCTAGAGGATCGCGCCATCGTCGACCTGACCGATGGGTTGCCCTTCGGGGATGAGCTGAAGGCCTTGCTCGATGAGTTCAACGCCTGCTCCACCGAGGAGGCCTTGCTCTGCCACGACGCAGACCAGATAGAGCTGATGCTGCAGCTCAAGGAGGAACGGGACCTGGGCAATAGGTACGCCGAGCTGTGGTTGAGGTACGCCATGAAGAGGCTCAGGACAGAGGTGGGCAGGAGGTTGGCCGAGGCCATCCTCGGGAGGGACTTCTGCGGCTGGTGGTTCGACGAAGAGGAGGAGGACTGGTGGGTCAAGGGGAGGTGAAGAGGTACTTCGTCATCGGCGATATCCACGGCTGCCTCTCCCACCTCGAGAGGATGATGGAGGAGCTGCGACCGAGGTTGCGGCCAGAGGAGGACGCCCTCGTCTTCATCGGGGACTACATAGATCGAGGCCCCGATCCCCGGGGTGTGGTGGAGAGGATCCTCCGGATCAGGGAGGAGTTCCCCCACGTGATCTGCATCATGGGGAACCATGAGGACATGTTCCTCACCTGGGTCACCACGGGCAGGGACCTCGACCTCTACCTCTTCAACGGCGGAGGAGTGACCATAAGGAGCTACCAGGAGGGCGGTGAGTTCCGCCTCCCCCCCGAACACCTGAGGTTCATCTCCTCGCTGCCCCTCTATTACGAGACGGAGGACTATATCTTCGTCCACGCCGGCTTGAGGCCTGGGGTGCCCTTGGAACAGCAGGACCGCTTTGACCTCCTGTGGATCAGGGAGGACTTCATCCACTCAAGCTACGACTTTGGAAAGCTCGTCATCTTCGGCCACACCCCCTTGCGGCGCCCCCTGGTGATGAAGAACAAGATAGGGATAGACACAGGGGCCGTCTACGGCGGGCCCCTCACCTGCTTGGAGCTGCCCGCCCTCGAGTTCTACTCAGTGTACGGCTCTGAGGCGCCCTCCTTTGACCTTGTGTAAAAGTCGAGCATCGCCAGCGAAAAGGCCACTATCAGCGGTGCGGCCACCACCCCTAAGAGCCCGAAGGCCTTGATCCCGCCCAAGATGGCGAAGAAGAGCAACAAGGGGTGGACCTTAGTCCTGCCGCTGATGAAGAGGGGCCGTATGAAGTTGTCCACAGTGCTGACCACCGCTATCCCCCAGCCGAAGAGGATCAGGGCCTTCAGGTAGCTCCCGGCCAAGAGCAGGAACAAGGCAGCAGGGACCCATACCAGGTA
>QMLK01000082.1 GCA_003646705.1 Deltaproteobacteria bacterium
CAACCGCAGAGGTGTGGCCATCCTCATCGTCGAGCAGAACGCCAAGGAGGCCTTGAGGCTCTCCAATTACGGTTACGTCCTCACCATGGGGAGGAACGCCCTGGAGGGACCCGGAGAGGAGCTCCTGCGGGACGAGGAAGTGGGCAGGCTCTACCTGGGGAGGGGTTGATGCTGGAGCTCTTCGTCTACGGAATAGTCCTGGGCAGCATCATAGCCCTCGGGGCCATAGGGCTCACCCTGGTATACGGGATCCTGCGCTTCGCCAACTTCGCCCACGGCGATCTGATGACCGCTGGGGCCTACGTGAGCCTCTTCCTGGTGAGCTCCCTCTTCCCCCTGATAGGGATCCCCAGGGAACCCCTGGGGCCCTTCTCCTTCGGCTGGAGGATGGTGGCGGCCTTCCCGGTGACCATGGCCGCCGTCAGCGGGATAGCGATCTTGTTGGATCGCCTGATCTACAGGAGGCTCCGCCAGAAGGGGAGCTCCGCCGTGATCTTGGCCATATCGGCCCTGGGGGCCTCCTTCATCGTCCGGATGATGGTCCTCATCCTATGGGGGGGAGACTATCGGTCCTTCTTCCCCGGGGTCCTGAGGCCGGCCATGGAACTGCCCTTCGGCGTAAAGATAAGGCCAGATCAGGTCCTGATCATCGGGGTGGCTGCCCTGCTGATGGTGTCCCTCTACCTCTTTCTGCGCTACACCAAGACGGGCAAGGCGATGAGGGCCACCGCCGACAACATGGAGTTGGCCCGGATAAGCGGCATAAGGACGGAGAGGATAGTCCTCTGGACCTGGGCTATCGGTGGGGCCTTGGCCGCAGCCGGGGGGGTCCTCTACGGCATAGATGTGCAGATCCATCCGGGCATGGGGTGGAACTTCCTCCTGCCCCTGTTCGCAGCGGCCATCCTCGGGGGGATCGGAAAGGTCCACGGGGCCCTTATCGGGGGGCTGGTCATCGGGGTGCTGCAGCAGCTCTCGACGGCCTGGCTGCTGCCCACCTACAAACCGGCTGTGGCCTTCATCGGCATGATCATCATCCTGCTCGTGAGGCCCCAAGGGATCTTCGGAGGGGAGACCGGTGGAACTTGAGGGACTGCTGGCCTATCTGGTCTCCTTGGCCATCATGGCCTCCATCTACGCCGTCTTCTGCCTGGGGCTCAACATCCAATGGGGCTACACGGGGCTCTTCAACATAGGGATCGCTGGGTTCTTCTGCCTCGGGGCCTACACCTCGGCCCTCATCACCACCTCCATGCCCCGAGGGGTCTACGCCCATTACGTGAGGCAGCTCTTCGGCCTTGGTCTCCCCTTCCCCTTCGGCCTGATAGGGGCAGCGCTGATCTGTGGGCTTGTGGCCTTCCTCATAGGCATCCCCACCCTGAGGTTAAGGGAGGACTACCTGGCCATAGCGACCATAGGGATCGCCGAGACCTTCCGCCTCGTCTTCAACAACGAGGGGTGGCTCGCCAACGGCCCTCGGGGGCTCATGGGCCTGCCCCAGCCCCTGCAGGGGGTCATGCCCTCTGAGTACTACAACTACTTCTACTTGGCTGTCGTCTTCTGCGTCATGTGGGCCGTCTACCTGGCCATCGAAAGGGCCATCAGGTCACCTTGGGGCAGGGTCCTGAAGGCCATCCGGGAGGATGAGATATCCGCAGCCATGAGCGGCAAGGACGTCTTCCTCTTCAAGATGCAGTCGCTAGTGCTCGGCTCCATGATCATGGGGATAGGAGGGGCCCTTTACGCCCACTACACCAGGGCCATATCGCCGGACGTCTTCACCCCCCTTTACGGGACCTTCATCATCTGGGTGATGCTGATGGCTGGCGGCAGCGGCAACAACCGCGGGGCGATCCTCGGGGCCTTCCTGATCTGGGGGATCTGGACGGGGACCAAGTTCCTGACCGACCTTTTGCCCTACACCATGAAGGCCAGGGCCCCCTACATCCGGTTCCTCATCGTGGGAATACTGCTGGAGCTGATCCTCATCTACCGCCCCCAGGGGATCCTGGGGGAGGAGAAGAGGGTCTCGCGCTTCCTAGAGGAGGGTTGAGGAGGCCGGGGCCTTTGAGCCCCGGCCCAATCCTTACCTTACTCCTTCGGGACCTCGTACTCCAGCCTCACCGTGACGATCTTCCCACCGGAGTACTTCCAGATCTCGATGGGGGTTACCACATCGCCGTTTTCGTCGAAGTCCACGGAGCCCGCGGCCCCTTCGTAGTTGATGTCCACCCCCTTCCTCAACAGCTCAAAGGCCTTCTTGAACTCCCCGGGCTTGATCACCTCACCCGGGGGGTTCGCCACATAGCGGAGCTGGTCGCGGATGTTCTTCGGTGTAAGGGGCAATCCTTTTACCTTGGCGGCGTAAGCAGCGAGGCCTATGACCGCCGTGGCGTCGTAGGCATTGGTTATGAAGGGCAGGGGCGGAAGGGTCCCATAGGTTGCCTTGTAGTCGGCCACGAAAACGTCGTAGGAGGTACCCTTCGCAGCCCCGGGGGCCGTCCCCATCTGCCCCTCAAGGTTCTTGGCCCCCACGGCCTTCACGATGTCGAAGGACTTGGTGCCGTCGCAGAAGAAGAAGCTGCGGAACTTGAAGAACTCGATGGCTTCCTTGAGGTAGACCTTGGCGTGTTCGGGGTAGCTGAAGGCGCAGAGGACATCGGGTTTGCGAGCCAAGGCCTTCTTGAGCTCGGCGGTGTAGCTCTCGGCGGCCCTCTCATCGTGGGGAACCATGGCCAGGACCTTCCCTCCGCGCTTCTCGAAGGAGCGCTTGAACTGCTCGGCCAGACCCTGTCCATAGGGGTTGTTCACGTAAAGGACAGAGGCGGTCTTGTAGCGCTCCGAGACCACCTTCCCGGCCACAACCCCTTGGAGGGCATCCGAAGGACAGGTCCTGAAGAGGAAATCCCTACCCTTGTCCGCGGGCAGCACCGTGATCAGCGGCGAGGTGGAGGCGGGCGATATCTGGATCACCCCCTTCGGGATGGTCACGGACTCCGCCACAGGGATGGTGACCCCGCTGGCCAGGGCCCCGATGATGGCCACTACCTTGTCCACCTCCACCAACTTCTTGGCAGCGTTGATGGCGGGGATGGCCGAGGTCTCGCTATCCTCGTGGATGAACTTGATCTTGAACCCTGCAGCGGCCATCTGTCTGGCGGCCAGCTCACAACCGTTCTTCAGGTTGGGTCCGAATTCTTTCAGCGGCCCCGTGTGCGCGAGGAGCGTTCCCACCTTAACCACCTCTTGAGCGGAGGCGAAGGAAACGAAGAAAAAGAGAAGAAGAAAAATAACTGCGCCCTTCTTCATGGCATCACCTCCCTTTGAGGTTTTTGGACACTGTAAGGGAGTTGAGCCACCCTTTCAAGTCCCTGGATGGATTTGCCCCCCTAACCCCCTGGGATTAAAATTCACCGTGGATGAAGGCCATAAGGCTCTACAAGGTCAGGCAGAACAACCTGAAGGGGTTCGACCTCGAGATCCCCCTGGGGAGTCTCACGGTGATCACGGGGGTGAGCGGGGCGGGCAAGAGTTCCCTGGCCTTCGACACCCTTTACGCCGAGGGCCAGAGGCGCTATGTGGAGACCTTTTCCCCTTACGCCCGCCAGTTCATGGAGCGGATGGACAGGCCCCGCGTGGAGCGGATCGAGGGGATCCCTCCGGCCATCGCCATCGAGCAGGGCGACCCCGTCAAGACCTCCCGCTCCACCGTAGGCACCATGACCGAGATCACCGACTACGTGAAGCTCCTTTTCCCCAGGCTGGCCCAGCTCTACTGCCGTCGCTGTGGTCGCCCTGTGAGGAAGGAGAGCCCGGAGAGGGCCTTTGAGGAGCTGTCGAAGCTCCGAGAGGGAACCCCTTTGGTGGTCACCTTTCCCTTGCCC
The DNA here is from genome assembly GCA_003646705.1 of Deltaproteobacteria bacterium. Lineage (GTDB taxonomy): Bacteria > Desulfobacterota > B13-G15 > B13-G15 > B13-G15 > B13-G15. Next base: position 3,885 of record QMLK01000082.1, read on the forward strand.
CTCGAGGAGAAGGTCGAAGAACGCCGAAGGGAGCTCCTGCAGAGGGGGTTTTACAGGGTCTGGATGGGAGGGCTGATCCCCGTGGAGGAGGCCCCGGCCACTGAGGAGTGGGACGTCGTGGTGGACCGTTTCCTCCTGCGGAAGGGGGACAGGAAGCGGATCCTCGACTCCCTGGAGATGGCCTCAAGGGAGGGCCGGGGGCGGTTCGACCTGCAGTTGCCAGGAGGGGAGACCCTGCGGTTCAGCGAGGGCCTCGATTGTCCTTACTGCGGGATACGGTACCGGGAACCCACCCCCAACCTCTTCAGCTTCAACTCCCCCGTCGGGGCCTGTGAGACATGCAAAGGTTTCGGCAGGGTGATGGATATCGACCTCGACCTGGTCATCCCGGATCAGCAAAAGAGCCTGCAGGAGGGGGCCATCAGGCCATGGACCGGGGTAGCCCGTGAGGAGTTCGAGGACCTCATGGCCTTCTGCCGAAGACGCGGCATCCCCACCGACGTCCCCTTCAAGGACCTCACCGAGGAGCAGAAAAGGCTCGTCATCGAGGGCGATCGGACCTTCTACGGCGTAAAGGGCTTCTTCAGATGGCTCGAGACCAAACGCTACAAACTCCACGTCCGGGTCTTCCTCTCACGCTACCGGAGCTACGTGACCTGCCCCGCCTGCAGGGGCACCCGCTTCAAGGAGGAGGCCCTCCTCTGGCGCCTTAAGGGCAAGAACATCGCCGAGATTTACGCCCTCAACGTGGAGGAGGCCCATCGCTTCTTCGAGGGGCTGTCCCGGGGCAACATCGATGAGGCATCGAAGATCCTGGTCGAGGAGGTGAAGAGGAGGCTCGAGTACCTCCTTCAGGTAGGCCTCGGATACCTCACGTTGGACCGCCAATCCCGGACGCTGTCGGGCGGCGAGGTGGAGAGGGTGAGCCTCACCAAGGCCCTCGGCTCATCCCTGGTCAACACCCTTTACGTGCTGGACGAGCCCACCGTGGGGCTTCACCCGCGGGACAGCGCCAGGCTGCTGGAGGTCCTCCGCTCTCTGAGGGATCAGGGTAACACCGTGGTGGTGGTGGAGCATGACCCCGAGATCATAAGGGGGGCGGACCACCTGGTGGATTTGGGGCCGGGGGCCGGAGAACGGGGCGGTGAGGTGATCTACAGCGGCCCACCCGAGGGCATTCTCAAAGAGGAGAGGTCCCTCACCGGGCGTTATCTGAGGGGGGAGCTCAGGATACCGGTGCCCCGGAGGAGGAGACCCAAGGGGGAGATCGTCCTCCGCGGGGCCGCCGAGTACAACCTGAAGGGGATCGATGTGAGGATCCCCCTGGGGGTAATGGTGGCCGTTACAGGGGTGTCGGGCTCGGGCAAGAGCACCCTGGTGGTGGACGTCCTCTACCGGGGCCTCAGGAGGATGAAGGGCCATTACGAAGAGCGCCCCGGACGGTTCGACCGGATAGAGGGGGCCGAGGAGATCGCCGACGTGGTCTTGGTGGACCAGCGCCCCCCGGGGAGGACCCCCCGAGCGACCCCCGTCACCTACCTCAAGGCCTATGACCCCATCCGCAAACTCTTCGCCTCCCAACCCCTCGCAGTCGGTCGGGGTTACACCCCGAGCACCTTCTCCTTCAACACCCGAGGGGGCAGGTGCGAAGAGTGCAGGGGCGAGGGCTTTGAGAAGGTGGAGATGCAGTTTTTGTCGGACGTCTATCTACTCTGCCCGCGCTGCAAGGGTTCCCGTTTCAAGGAGGAGGTCCTCGAGGTCACCTACAGGGGCAAGGACATCAGCCAGGTCCTCTCCATGACGGCGGAGGAGGCCATGGCCTTCTTCCCCCAGCCCGAGATCCGCCGGGGGCTTGAGCCCCTGCTGAAGGTGGGCCTGGGCTACCTGAGGCTCGGTCA
>QMLK01000083.1 GCA_003646705.1 Deltaproteobacteria bacterium
ATCCTTGGTGACCAGGAGACAGAGGTGCATAGGGGTCAACATCATCCCCATATAGCCGAAGCCGTAGGCCAAGAGACCGTAAGGGATGACCTCACCAAGGGGGATGAGGGACAGCACCAAGGGGAAGGAGGTCCCGACGAAGCCCAAGGCGATCCCGGTGACGAGGCCGGAGATGAAGGGCAGCATGGTGATGATGAGGAGGGGGTGGATGCCGTAAAGGCCCAGTTCCCCTCGCACCACCTCCATGGCAGAGCTCCTCATCAAGACCCCCTTGAAGGCCATTATCCCGAAGATGATCATCGCCATGCGGGGGATGGAGAGCTTCCCCACACTTGCCAGAAGGTCCCGACCTCCGAGGCCGTTTTCCCTCATCACCCACCCTATGGCAGCGGTCAAGCCCAAGGAGAAGCCGAAGTACTTGGGGGGAGGCAAGGGCAAAAAGGGCCTCAAGAAGGGATGTAACACCTGTCCCGCGAAGAGGAGGATCAACAGCAGCACTATGGGCATGACCTCTCGAAGGAATAGCGCCAAGGGTACTTTCTCCTTTGGGGAGGTCCTGGTCGCCCTCGGCATGTGACGGGCGATGAAGAGGACGCCCCCTAAAACGGCTCCCACGGTCAGGGGGAACTGGGCCAAGATGAACTTCCAGGTCTCCACCCCGAGAAGGGAGACGGCCAGAACGAAACCCGGGTAGAGGGGCCACCAGTACTCCCAAATGTGGCGGAACCAATAGTTCACGGCTGCCATCAGCTCGGGAGGGCGCTCACAGGCCGGGTAGCTCTGTTGGACCATGGGGGCGGAGAAGAGGGCTCCCCCCGGCATGGGCAGGAGGCCTATCAAGGCCGGCATGGCCAAGGTGGTGAACCTCCGACTCGGACCGAGGCGTCCGAAGGTCTCCACGATCCTTTGGAGTTGCCCCGATCGTTCCAACAAGTTGCTGAGGACCAAGATCGCCACGATGATCGCCGCCAGCCAAAGGGTCTGGGGAGACGTCATCTCTTCGAAGATGACCCCCAAAAGGCGAGGCAAGGGGAGGCCCATCCAGAGGCCGACGGCGAAGGCGCCCATGAAGAGGCAGAGGGAAAGCGGCAGTCCCCTCCGATTGAGGAGGAGTATGAGGGCAAAGACCGAGAATATCTTCAACAGGCCGGGCACCGCCAAGGGCATCACCTCCTCAAAGGAGGCTGTAGAGGGTACCACAAGATGGGGCCAAAGGGGAAAGGCCTCCATTTGACCCCTCCCTAAAGGGGGTGGTATCTTTCCCTCCATGCAGGAAGGGCTTTTGGAGACGGCGATAGAGGCGGCCCGAAGGGCAGGGGAAATCCAGCTCAGGGGTCTAAGGGACGAGAGGAGGATAGAGTTCAAGGGAGAGATAGACCTCGTGACCGAGGTGGACCGGGCCTGTGAGAGGACGATCTTGGAGATCCTGAAGGGCCGTTTCCCCCAGCACGACGTCATCACCGAAGAGAGCCCCATGCCCCTGAGCGGCTCCCCCTATCGATGGATAGTGGACCCCCTGGATGGAACGGTCAACTACGCCCACCGTTACCCGGTCTTCGCCGTATCCATCGCCTTGGAACTGGAGGGAAGGCTCTTGCTGGGGGTGGTCTACGATCCGACCCGAGGGGAGCTCTTCTGGGCCATGAGGGGCAAGGGGGCTTACCTCAACGGGGAGCCCCTCCGGGTCTCGGACACCGATGAGCTCACCAGGGCCCTCCTGGTGACGGGCTTCCCCTACGACATAAGGCGAAGCCCGGTGAACAACCTCGACCACTTCCAAAACCTCATCCTCCGCGCCCAGGCCGTAAGGAGGGACGGCTGTGCCTCTTTGGATCTCTGTTACGTGGCCATGGGCAGGTTCGACGGCTTCTGGGAGCTGAAGTTGCGGCCTTGGGACGTGGCAGCAGGCACCATCATCGTCGAGGAGGCAGGGGGAAGGGTCACGGACTTCGACGGAAGGCCGGTGGACATCTACCAATTGGAGATAGCCGCCTCCAACGGCCTGATCCACAAGGAGATGCTCGAGGTCCTGCGAAGGGGCAGAAGGCCTACCACCGAATCAGGGAACTCCCCCAGGTGAGCCCTCCGCCGAAGGCGGTCAAGAGGACGAGGTCCCCTTTCTGTATGGTGCCGTCCCTCACCGCCTCATCGAGGGCTATGGGGACCGTAGCAGAGGAGATGTTCCCATAACGCTCTATATTGACGTAGACCTTCTCCATGGGGACGTTGAGCCTCTTGGCCATGGCCTGAAGGATCCTCAAGTTGGCCTGGTGGGGGATGATGACCTTTACGTCGCTGATGTCGAGGCCGTTGTGAGCCAGGGCTTCCTCACAGGCCTCGGTAAAGCGCTTCACAGCCACCTTGAAGGATTGGTTGGCCTCTATCATCTGTAGGGTGTGGAGCTTCTTGTCCACGCTCTCGTGGGAGATAGGGGTGGTCTTGGAGCCGCCCCCCGGCAAGAGGAGGGTATCTCCGTGGGCTCCGTCGGTATGGATGTGGATGGACAGGATCCCGCTGTCGTCCTCCACCTCCTTCAGGACCACCGCCCCTGCGCCGTCTCCCCAGAGGATACAGGTGGTCCTATCGTTCCAGTCCAAGGTCCGGGTCATCACCTCGGAGGCGGCCACAAGGGCGTTTCGGTAGGTCCCGCACCTCAGGTACTGTTCCGCCACCGAAAGCGCGAAGATGAAGCCGGTACAGGCGGCGGTTACATCCATGCTCACCGCGTTGACAGCCCCGAGCTTCGCCTCAAGCCAATTGGCTCCAGCGGGACAGTGGGTATCGGGGGTGATGGTGGCCAGGATGATGAGCTCCACCTCTTCCGGCTCCATCCCCGCTGCCTCCAAGGCGCGCTCGCAGGCCACCTTGGCGAGATCGCTGGTGGCCTGCTCCGGGGCGGCCACTCGCCTCTGCCTTATCCCCGTGCGGGTGTAGATCCACTCATCGCTGGTGTCCAGAAACTGTTCAAGATCGTAATTGGTGAGGACCTTCTCCGGCAGGTAGGACCCCGTCCCTACGATCCCAATTCGTCCCATTCCGTTACCTCCTCGCGAACTAAAAGGGGAAGGCCGAGGATATAAACCCTCCTCCCCTCTTGTCAACTCTCCTCGTCCCCTTCGCCCCCTTCCCCCTCTAAGGCCTCCTCCACGATCTGGTCCACCTCATCGCTGACGTCCTCACCCAACTCCTTGCCCACCTCCTTCATCCACTTGGCGAAGGAACGGGGATCCCTTTCGTCCAGGTCGCCCCAACGATCCGGGTCAGCCAGCCGCTCCAGCCTTTCCTCCTCCGACCTGAGGAAGGCCACTCGTGAGATGAGTCGCTTCATATTCCGACCCCCGCAATGTCTACAAGTGGGCTCAAAGCCCTCTGGACGCAATACCAGATGGGTCGACTTTCGCCCGCAATCCCGGCAGAGGTATTCGTAAATCGGCATCTCAATCCCTCCGAGCGCACTCCCCCTCCTCCCCCCGGACCTTCTCCAAGGTGTGGGGGATGGCGGGAAGGATCACCTCAAGGCCCTCCTTGACCGCCTTGGGGCTGCCGGGGAGGTTGACGATGAGGGTCTTGCCGCGGACCCCGCAGATCCCCCTCGATATGATGGCGTGAGGCGTCTTCTTGAAGCCCTCCATCCTCATGGCCTCCGAGAAACCGGGCAGTTCCTTATCGATGAGGCCCCGGGTCGCCTCCGGTGTGACATCCCGGGGGGAGACCCCCGTCCCCCCCGTGGTGACTATCAGGTCGAGACCCAACTCCTCACAACCCCGGAGGAGGACCTCTCGGATCCTCTCCACCTCGTCCGGCACGACCTCCCTCATCAGGACCTCCGCTCCAGCGCCCCGGAGGATCTCCTCTGCGACCTTGCCACTGACGTCCTCCCTCTGGCCCATGGCCCCCCTGTCACTTACGGTGACTATCCCCGCCCTTATGGCCATACCTTCTCCCCCATCCCCTGGGTATCGTACCCCCCGAGGGCCCTTATCTCCCGCTGGACCTCCTCGTCCCTCAAGGCCTCAAGGGTCAACCCGAGGCGCTCATCCTCGAGGGCCTCCTTGCGGATCACGAGGTCATAACTCTCCTTGGCCAGGGGGATGAAATCGAGCCCAAGGGCACGAGCCGCCGCATATATCCCCAACCCCACATCGGCCCTTCCGCTCCTGACGGCCACGGCCACGGCCAAATGGGTATATTCCTCCCTATCGTACCCCTTCACCCCTTCCGGGGATATCCCCCTCTGCTGCAGGAGGTGGTCCAGGAGGACCCTGGTGCCTGATCCCCGTTGACGATTGACGAAGGTGACGTCCGAACGGACAAGATCCTCTACATCCCTTATCTCCTTGGGGTTTCCGGGCTGCAGCATCAGGCCCTGCTCCCTGTCCACCAAGTGGAAGACCTCCACATCCACCCCCTTAAGATATCGCTCCACATAGGGTATGTTGTAAAGCCCGCTGTCGGGGTCCAAGAGGTGACAGCCGGCTACAGTGGCATAACCCTTCTTGAGGGCCAAGAGCCCGCCCAAGCTCCCCGTCGCCGAAGTGGATAGATAGATCGGAGGGTAGTACCTCCTGAGGTGCTCGGCGACGACGTCGATGCTCAGGTCGTGACTTCCCACCACCAGGAGGGACCTCCTCACCTCCTCCCTGGGCCGCAGCAGCTCAACCCGAACCCCTTCCCCCTCCGATAAGCCCTCCTTGTTGGAGGGGATCCTCAACATCCCATCGGCCTTCACCAGGGAGGTGAGGACCCCCGCCCCCCTCGGGAGAGGATGGGCGAAGACCCCTGAGGTGGTCTCCATCAGCCTGACCCTGACGAACTCCTCCACCCCCAAACGGGAGGGCACGTCCTCGCTCAGGGTTGCCTCAAGGGAAGGTCCCTCGAGGGACAACTGCCCGAGCATGGCAGAAAGAAGGGGTCGGACCAAAAGCCCGAAGGACACAGCGGCACTGACGGGGTACCCGGGCAGCCCAACTACGGGTATCCCCTCCACAACGCCGAGGACGGTCGGCTTCCCGGGCATGACCCCTAAACCGTGGACCAGTACCTCCCCCATCTCCTCCAACAGTTGGCGGGTGTAATCCTCCCGGCCGGCCGAAGAGCCCGCGTTGATCAGGATCAGGTCAGAACCTCCCAGGGCCCCTTCAAGGGCCGCCCTCAACGCCACAAGCTCATTCCTCACGATCCCGACCCTCACGAATTCCCCTCCGAGCTCCTCCACCATCCCCCCTATGAGGGCCGAGTTGAACTCGGGGATCTCGCCCTCCTTCAGCGGTCTCCTCGCGGCCTCTTCTGGCTCCACCAGCTCATCCCCCGTGGGGATGAAGGTCACCCGAGGACGTCTCCTCACCCGCACTTCCTCCACCCCGGCTGCCAGGAGGATCGCCAAGTCTTGGGGCCTGATCCTGTGATTCGAGGGCAAGAGCACGTCCCCTGCTATCACGTCTTCGCCGATGGCCCTCACGTGCTGCCATGGGTGGGCGGCCCTCATGATCTCGACCATACCCCCTTCAGGTTGGTGGACCTCCTCGGCCATGATCACTGCATCAGTCCCCTCGGGCATGGGTTGGCCGGTGTCGACCCAGAGGGCCTCCTGACCAAGCCGCAACCGGACGGGATTCGCCTCCGAGGCCCCGAAGGTCCTCTCGGCCTTTACCGCTATGCCGTCCATGGCAGCGCTGTTGTAATGGGGGACCGAGACCTTGGCGCGGACCGCCTCGGCCGTGACCCGCCCGAGGGCCTCCCTTACCGGGATGACCTCCGTCTTCCCG
>QMLK01000084.1 GCA_003646705.1 Deltaproteobacteria bacterium
GCTCGGCATCGGTTCCCCAGACCTCCTGACCCTCACTCCCTCTCACCCCTTTCCCGCGGAGCCCGTAGAGACCCCCAAGGGGTATGCAGCTGTCAGGTTGAGGGCTGAGAGGCCCCCTTCGCCTGAGGTCCGCAAGGCCAAGGCCGAGGAGTTCCAAAAGGTCCTCGAGGGGCTTTGGCAGAGGGAGGTCCTGACGGCCTGGTACAACAAGAGGGTCGAGGAGGTGGAGACGGAGCTCAACAAGGAGCTCCTCTCACGATATGGTATAGGGGAATAGGCCCCCTACAGCCAGTCGAATCCCCTCCCTGTGAAGAAGGGGTTGTAACGTCTCTCATGGCCCACGGTGGTCTCCGGACCATGGCCGGGGTAGACGATCACCTCATCGCCTAAGGGGAAGATCTTGGTGCGGACCGAATCGAGCAAGGTCCGATAATCGCCCCCTGGGAAATCGGTCCGTCCTATTGAGCCGGCGAAGAGGGTGTCGCCCACGAAGACCACCCCATCGGTGAAGAGGGAAATCCCCCCGGGGGTGTGGCCTGGGGTGTGGAGGACTTCCAGGGAGACGTCCCCGAAGACCACCAGGTCGCCCTCTTCGAGGTATCTATCGGGGGGAGGGGAGTCATCCACCCTGAGCCCCCACATGGCGGCGCTCTTGGACTGCTGCAGGATCATAGGGGCATCGGCGCTGTGGATGAGGAGTTGGGCGCCAGTGGCCTCCTTCACGTATCGGTTGGCCCCCGTGTGGTCGAAATGACCATGGGTGTTTATGATGTAGATGGCCCTGAGGCCTTCCCCTTCGAGGGCCGCTACAATCCGAGGACCGTCCCCTCCCGGGTCGATAACGGCGGCCAACCGCGTCCTTTCACAACCCACAATGTAGCAGTTGGCCTGCAGCGGTCCCACCACCAAGAGTCTTATCAAGGGTCTCAACGCCATGGCTCAACCTTTTGGTGGGCAAGGTTATCACGTCCTCATCGATGGGTGCAAGGCCTCTTGCCTTGGATGGTCCCTTGAGGTAAGAAGGTGGGTGAGCGATGCCTTGAGGAGGTGGGTATGGCGCTCAGAAGGGTGGGGGTCGTAGGGGCAGGGGTTATGGGTACGGGGATAGCCTTCGTCTGTGCCCAAGCAGGCCTTGAGGTGACCCTCGTGGACGTGGAGTGGGAGCGTGTGGAGAGGGCCATGACGGCCATCGATTCCCTGCTGTCCAAGAAGGTGGCCGAAGGGAAGATCTCCGAGGGTGATAAGGTAAGGGCCCTCAGGCGGCTGAAGGGGGCTACCCAGCTTGAGGCCTTGAGGGGGGTGGATTTCGTCATAGAGGCCGTGACAGAGGACATGGAGGTGAAGAAGAGGGTCTTCGAGGAGCTGGACCAACTCCTCCCCCCTCACACCATTGTGGCGACCAATACCTCCTCCCTTTCGATCTCGGAGCTCGCCGCCGTCACTCAAAGGCCCGAGAAGGTGGTGGGGATGCACTTCTTCAACCCCGTGCCCTTGATGGAGCTCGTCCAAGTGGTCAAGCCCGAGACCACGAGTGAGGAGACGGTGAGGATCGCCTGGGAACTCGCAGAGCGGTTGGGCAAGTTGCCCGTCCTGATCAAGAGGGATACCCCAGGCTTTGTCAGCTATCTCTGAGCTTACCTTGACACCTTCTTTGGCTTGTGTGTATATTCCTTGCAACAAGTTTGGGAGAAGTCCTTTAATTTAAGCCCTTTTAAACCACAAAGGAGTGAAAAGATGGAGACGGCGAGGAAAGTTTTGATAGCTGATGACAGCATAACCATCCAGAGGGTTTTTGAGAGGACCTTGCCCTCTGAGGAGTTCCACCTCTTCTTTGCCACCGACGGCCAGGAGGCGATTGAGAAGGCCCGGGAGATCCTTCCCCATCTGATCATCGCCGACATAAACATGCCCTCCAAAGGCGGCATGGAGATCTGCGAGGAGTTGAAGAGGGACCCCCAGTTGAAGGACATCCCCATCCTCTTGCTGGTGGGGGTGCTGGACGACTTTGACGAAGAGGAGGGCAAAAGGGCGGGGGCGGCAGGCTATCTCGTGAAGCCCTTTGAGGCCGAGGCTGCCCTTTCCAGGATTAGGGAGGTCTTGGCCCAAGCCCCTCCGGTGGAGGAGCCTCCCAAGGAGGAGATCATCGAACTCACGGAGGTGGTGGAGGAGCCCACCTTTGAGGTGGAGGAGGAGGTCAAAGGGGAGGAGGTCTTCGAAGAGGCCGTGGGACCTCAGGAGGTGGAGCCGGGAGAGGAGGCCTTTGTATTGGAGACGCCTCTGAAGGAACTGGAGAAGGAGCTCCAGGAGGTGTTAAAGGAAGGGAAGGAAGAGGAAATGGAGGAAGGCGAACTGGAGGAGATGAAGCTCGATCTCTCTTTGGAGGAGATCTCCTTCGAGGGAGAGCTGAGGGAGGAACCTCAAATCCCGCCCCAGGAGACCGAGAAGCTGGAGGAGATGCTCAAGGAGAGCGTCGCCGAACTGGAGAAGATAGAGGGGGCCCCGGAAGAGGCCCCGGTGGAGGAGGAGTTCGTGAGGGCCTTCGAGAAGGAATTCGCCCCCGTTGAACCCGAGAGGCCGGAGCAGAGGGAGGCTGCGGGGGAGCTCGAGGAGGCCCTGAGGAGGCTCGTACGGGCCATGGCGGAAGAGGTCGTCAAGGCCCTTTCCGATGAGATCAAGAAGGTCGTGAAGGAAGCCCTTGAAGAGGAGGTTTCCCATAAATAGCCGATGGAGCTCCCCAAAGTTTACGATCCCAAGGCGGTCGAGGAGAAGTGGTATCAATTCTGGCTTGAGAAGCGGTACTTTCACGCCGATGTAGACTCCCCCAAGGAGCCCTTTTCCATCGTCATACCCCCACCCAACGTCACCGGATCGCTGCACATGGGCCACGCCCTGAACAATACCCTCCAGGACGTCCTGGTCCGGTGGAGGAGGATGCAGGGTTATAACTGCCTCTGGCTCCCAGGGACGGATCACGCCGGCATAGCCACCCAGAACGTGGTGGAACGCGAGCTGGCCAAGGAGGGTTTGAGGAGGCAGGACCTCGGGCGGGATGAATTCGTGAAGAGGGTCTGGCGGTGGAAGGAGAAGTACGGGGGTGTAATCATCCACCAGCTCAAGAGGCTCGGGGCCTCCTGCGATTGGGATCGGGAGCGCTTCACCATGGATGAGGGCCTCTCTCAAGCCGTCAGGGAGGTCTTCGTGAGGCTTTATGAAGAGGGGCTCATCTACAGGGGCAACTACATCATCAATTGGTGTCCACGATGTCGTACGGCCCTCTCTGACCTCGAGGTGGAACACCGGGAGGAGGAGGGCCATCTTTACTACCTCCGCTACCCCATGGAGGAGGGGGGGGAGATCGTAGTGGCCACCACCAGGCCCGAGACCATGCTCGGGGACACCGCGGTGGCGGTCAACCCCGCGGATGAACGTTACAAGGACTATGTGGGGCGATGGGCCATCCTGCCCGTGCTCGGGCGCAAGATCCCCGTGATAGCTGATGACTACGTGGACCCCGACTTCGGTACCGGGGCCTTGAAGATCACCCCTGCCCACGACCCCTACGACTTCGAGATAGGCCAAAGGCACGGGCTTCAAGCCGTCAAGGTGATCGACGAAGAGGGCAGGATGACCGATGAGGCGGGCCCTTATAGGGGGCTTGACCGCTTCGAGTGCCGCCAGAGGATCACCGAGGACTTCGAACGGGACGGCACCTTGGTGAAGGTCGAGCCCTACCGCCACAGCGTGGGGCATTGTTACAGGTGCGGCACCGTCGTGGAGCCCTTCCTCTCGGTGCAGTGGTTCGTGAGGACCAAGCCCTTGGCGAAGCCCGCCATAGAGGCGGTCAAGGAGGGCAGGACCCGTATCATCCCCCCTCAATGGGAGAAGGTCTACTTCGAGTGGATGGAGTCCATAAGGGATTGGTGCATCTCCCGTCAGATATGGTGGGGTCACAGGATCCCTGCGTGGTATTGTAAGGATTGCGGCGGGGTCACCGTTAGGCGAGAGACCCCTGAGAGCTGCAGTCACTGTAGCTCCAAAGCGATAGAACAGGACGGGGACGTCCTTGACACCTGGTTCAGCTCTGCCCTCTGGCCCTTCTCCACCCTCGGTTGGCCGTCCAAGACCAAGGACCTCGAGGTCTTCTACCCCACTTCGGTCCTGGTGACGGGTTTCGACATCCTCTTCTTCTGGGTCGCTCGGATGATGATGATGGGCCTTCACTTCATGGGCGATGTGCCCTTCCGTGACGTCTACATCCACGCCTTGGTGAGGGACATGGAGGGCCAGAAGATGAGCAAGACCAAGGGGAACGTCATAGACCCCTTGGAGATGATAGAGCGCTACGGAACGGATGCCTTACGCTTCACCCTGGCGGTGCTGGCCGCTCAGGGGCGGGACATAAGGCTCTCGGAGCAGAGGATCGAGAGCTCGAGGAACTTCTGCAACAAGCTCTGGAACGCTGCTCGCTTCTCCCTCATGAACCTCACAGACTACCCCGGCGATGGAGTGGAGCTGCCCGAAGGGGAGCCCAGCCTCCCAGACCGTTGGATCCTGACCGAGTTGAGGGGGGCCATAGGGGAGGTCACCCGCGCCTTGGAGGAATATCGCTTCAACGAAGCGGCCCAGGCCCTCTATCACTTCGTATGGCACCGCTTCTGCGACTGGTATCTGGAGCTCATAAAGCCCTTCCTCTACCAGAGGGAGGACCCCCAACTGCGGCTCAACACCCAGCGGACCTTGGTCTACGTCTTCGACAAGCTCCTCAAGATGCTCCACCCCTTCATGCCCTTCATCACCGAAGAGATATGGCAGAGGTTGCCCCATGTGGGTGAGAGCCTGGTGGTGGCCCCTTGGCCAGAGGCCGAGGATGTCCCAGCGGATGAGGCCGCAAGCCGCAAGATGGAGCGCGTTATGGGCGTGATCACCGCCGTGCGCAATATCCGCGGCGAGATGGGGGTCTCCCCTACCAGGAGGGTCAACGTCATCCTGAGGGTGGAGGATGAGGAGGTCGCCGGGGAACTGCGGCAGAACGCCCTCTTCATCAGGAGCCTTGGCTTCGTCGACGGGCTGCAGGTGGTCCTTGGGGGGGCGCCCCCTGAAGCCGCTGCGGCCGCCATCGCTCAGGGTGTGGAGGTCTTCGTCCCCTTCAAGGATTTGGTGCCCGATCCCCAGAGGGAGGAGGCTCGTCTCCTGAAGGAGCTGAGGAAGGTGCTGCAGGAGCTGGAGTTTGTCCAGAGGAAGCTCTCCAACCGGGCCTTCCTGGAGCGTGCCCCCCGGGAGGTCGTGCTCAAGGAGAGGCAGAAGGCTGCCGAACTCGAGGAACTCCGAGGTAAGCTCGAGGGGCGTCTCAGGGTGGTGCGAGAGCTTACCTCCCATGACGAGCCTCCATGTTGAGGGAGAGGGCCGAGGAGTTCCTCAAGGAGTATTACCCTCAAAAGCTGACCTATGAGGAGCGTTTAGCCCTCCTCAAGGCCCTGCGCCAGGAGTTGGAGGGGGAAGAGGCCCCCTTGTTCTCCTTCCAGCGCCGCTACCGCAGCCTCATAGAGGAGATCGAGGGGGCTGATAGGGAGGCCCTCAAGGAACTCCACGGGGAGTTGACCCACATGGCCCTTGAGGCCTTCGAGGAGAGCCGCTCGGTGAGGGAGGTCCAGGGTCTCTGTAGCGACTGCAGAGGTGCCATAGCCAGGAGGCTCCTCCTGCTGGTGGAGGGGGA
>QMLK01000085.1 GCA_003646705.1 Deltaproteobacteria bacterium
GCCCGGGCCCCCTTCAGGAACCCCCGGATCCCCTCGAGGACCCTTTGGGCCTCCGAGGACTCGGGGTATCTCACCAGGATGACGGAGCCGCCATGGGCCCTGTAGGCCACCCCTTCGGCCCCCTCGCCCAGGGAGAGGAGGTCCTGATGGGAGAGGAAATAGAAGTTATTGAGGGCCAAGGGTCCCCGAAAGTAGAGGAAGGTCTTCACCCCTCGGGGGATGTATCCGATGACCTGGGGAGGAGAGCCCCCTCCCTTCAGCCTCGAGGCGATGGCCCTCCCGAGCTTTAGGACCTTCCCCCTGAGGTCCTCCTCCGCCGAGACCCTCACGAAGTGGGGCCCCTTCCAGAAGACGAGGGTCCCGTCCCCGTAGAACCCCCTCTGACCGATGTCCACTTCCTCCCCTCCCCCTTCTCCGGTGAGGAGGCCGAAGGCCCCCTGGGGGTCCTCCATCTCGTAGAGCTCGGCCCTGAGCTCCCCCTCCTCGGACCGATAGTCCCTCACCCAGAGGCGCCGAAATCCGTACTCGTAATAGAGCTCCGCTCCCCCGTCCATGTAGTCGAAGAGGCGCTCCCCTTCGAAGCGGCGGACCTCGAGGCCCTTCATCCCCCCGACCCTCTCCGGCAGAGGACCCCCCTGGCTACAGCCGAAGAGCAGGAGCAACACAAGGACTAAAGGCCCCATGGCGAGCCCATCCGTAACACATAGCCCTGACTTGGTCAAGTTGGCAGCAGGAAGGCACCGCCCCGCGTCTCCCCGAGGGGGGTCACCACGATGGCCGGCTTGTCCTCCAGGGGGCACTTGAACTGACAGATCCCGCAACCGATGCAGAGCCGAAGGTCCACCACCGGCAGCTTCACCCGCCTCGGCCCCTTTGGGGTGACGACCTCCCCCAGGACGAACTTTATGGCCTTCTCAGGGGTGGGACAGTGCTCCTCGCAGACGATGCAGTCCACCCCCTGGGAGTAGGGGATACAGCGGCTGCGGTCTATGTGGGCAAGGCCTATCTTGACCTTGGCCTTCTCGGCCTGGGTCAACTCCTGGATGGCCCCTGTGGGGCAGACCTGACCGCATAAGGTGCAGTAGTACTGGCAGTAACCGAGGTCGAAGTCGAAGACCGGGGTCCAGATCCCCTCAAGGCCCGCCTCGAGCAGCGCCGGCTGGAACCCCCCCGTGAGGCAGACCTTCATGCACTCCCCGCACCTGACGCACCTCCTGAGGAACTCGGCCTCGGGCAGCGCCCCTGGAGGCCTGATCAGCCCCTCCCTGCCCCTGGTGGGAAGGGAGGAGAGGCGCAGAAGGGGGGCCAGGACCGCCCCCGCGGCCAGGGAGAGGAGCACACGGCGGCGGCCGAGGTCCATCCCCTCCACGGCCTCCCCCTTCCCGAGGGAGAAGCCGAAGGCGACGGCTCGAGAGGGGCAGAGGACCTGGCACCTGCCGCAGAGGAAACACTCCGCCTTCCTCCACAGCCCCTCCCGGGAGTCCGCCGCCCCGGAGGGGCAGAGCCTCTGACATAGGCCGCAGAGGTCACAGTCCTCGGGCGAAACCCTCCTGCTCAAGGGGCTCAGGAAGGCCACAAGGCCCAAGAGGGCCCCCAGGGGGCAGAGGTGGGTGCACCAAAAGCGGGGCCTCAAGAGGTTGAGCAACAGCACAGCGGCAAAGATCACCCCCACGGCAAAGGCCTGGTGATAGAGGGGCTGGCGGAGGGCGAGGAGGTGGGCGCGCAAGAAGGCGTAAAGGGGCTCAAGGACCTTGAAGCCGTGCTCGTAAAGGGAGGAGAAGGCCGAATGGGCCGCGAGGTTCCAAAGGGGCTCCGCCGCCAGGGTGAGGGAACGGATGAGGAGGCTCAGGGGGTCGAGATACCCCACCACCTGGACCGTGAAGAGGGAGGAGGCGAGGAGCCCGAAGAGGATGTAGTACTTCCACCGGAACCCCCCAGGCCCCGTCCTCGGGCGCCGATTCAACCGGCTCAACAGGTGATTGAGGGTCCCGAGGGGACAGATCCAGCCGCAGAAGACCCTCCCCAGCAGCAGGGTGAGCCCCACCACGGAGAGAGCGGGCAGCAGGACCACCGGCAGACGATGGGTGGACAGAAGGGTCGTGAGGAGGATCAAGGGGTCGAAGCGGAGGAAGAGGTTGACGGGGTAGGGGATCACGTCCCTGCCCCGATAGGTGGTCTGGAGGAAGAGGAGGAAGAAGAGGAGGAGGAAGGCCCCTTGGATGAAGGGCCTCCACCGGAACCAGTTAAATCCTTTGCCCATCTAATCGCTTTATCCGGACCCTCCTGAGGTCCATCTCCCCAAGCCCCCTCCTGTGGGCCGCTGGGATGCAGCCCACCTCTTCAGGATCCAGGCCGAAGAGGCGGGCCCCACAGGCATCGACCGCCACCTGATCCGTCCCCACGACGACCGTATTCATCTCCTTTACGTAGTTCAGGCTCCCCCCTTGAGGGCCTCCGGCCGTAAGGACCCTGGTGGCGTCCAGGACCACCAACTGCGGCCGGAAGAAGGCGGCCAGATCCGCCAGGGCCTCACTAAGCTGCCAGTGGAGCTGGGCCCGCCGGCCCCCGATCAGGCCCATCAGGTTCTTCATCCCCATGGTGAGGCGGGCGAGGCTGTGGTGTTTGAGGACAGGGACGTTGACGATCTTGTCCACCTCCAGGGCGTCCCCGTAGACCTCCCACTCCTTCAGGACCTCACCCCCTATCCTGACCCTCCTGAACCTCCCGGGTTCCACGTAGTAGACCTCCGCCCCCGCGCCCTTGGCCGCCTGCATGATCCCGCTGCGCCTGTACACCCTCCGGGGGTCGTCGCAGGAGTGATCGAAGACCTTCACCTTCCTCGCCCCTGCATCGAGGCACAGCTTGACCACTGCGGCCACGACCTCCGGGTTGGTGTTGGCGGCAAACCGAGGGGGTCTGTCCCAAGACATGTTCGGCTTGACCAGCACGACGTCCCCCCTCGAGATGAAGCGGCCCATTCCACCGAGGGCCTCGAGGGCCGCTGTCAGGGCCTCCTCAGGGGGGCCCTTGGCGATGACCAAATCCGGCCTCCCTGAGGCCAACCCTTGCTCCCATGGCAGCAAGGCCGAAAGGAGAAGGAACTTCAGAAAGGACCTGCGGTCCATCTCAGTCCCCTCTATCACCCCCTCGGGGAGATGTCAACGGAAGGCCCTTGAAGCCCTCACAGAGGTAGAGGCTGAAGCCCTTCACGAACTTGCCTTGATAGGTCACCTCCACGTCCTCCGCCCACTCGCACCGCTCGAAGGCCCTCCGGAGGGGTTCGGGGACCGCCCTGCCCTTCTTGGTGACGTAGATGGCGTCCGAGCCCACCTCCTGTTGCAGGCCACCCCATAGGTCGAACTGGCTGCGCGGGTAACCCTTGGGGTTGTAGAAGTACACCCGGGGAAAGGCCCCCGGCACGTAGAAGGCCAGCTCCGCCACAAAGCGCCTGTCATGGCTGATGAGGAAGGGGGCCCCACCGTGTCTCTCCCTCAGCCCCTTGACCTCCTGCCCGAGCTTCCTCCAGCCCATGATCCGCGAGGTGGGCAGATCCCCCTGGGGAATGGGGAGGGCCCGGAGGAGGTCCATCCCGTAGGTGAGGAGGCAGATAGCCCCTCCCAAGGCCACCGCAGCCCTGAGCAACCTCCTCTTCCTCCTCTCGGGCCACGGGGCCTCAAGGACCGAGGCCGCCGCGAGGACGAAGGCCCCGAGGTAGGCCGGGGCAGCCCAGTTGGCATAGCAGGGGGCGGTAAAGCTGATGGCCAAACAGAGGCCGAGCAGGGGGGCCGAAGAGCAGAAGGGGAAGAGGTAGGGATCGGGTCCCCCCCTCAGGACCTCCCTCGTCCCTCTCCAGAGGCCATAGGCCACGAGGCAGAAGGTCAGAGGGGTGAGGAGCCCGAATTGGGTGCCCACGAACTCCAGAAAGGTCCAGGGGCTAAGGCCTCTGCTTTGGACCAGCGACGCCGTATGGCGGAAGGCCACGAGGCCGTGCCGCCACTCCCAGAGGAGGTGGGGGAGGAAGATGAGGGAGCCTATGGCCACCCAAAGGTACGGCTCCTTCCTCCTCAGCCAGCCCCTGGCCCGCGGGGCGAGGAGCAAATAGGCGAAGACGGACGGCACCAGGGCCCCCATGGTGTACTTGCTCAGGAGCCCCCCTCCGAGGGTGAGCCCTCCGAGGTACCAGTAGGCCTCCTTCCCTTCCACGGCCCGCCAGAGGAAGAGGAGACTGAGGGCCCAGAAGGCGATCAAGGGGGGGTCGATGGTCATGATGAGCCCCCCCAACGGCCCCCCCACGGTGGTGACGGCCAACAGGAAACTCCAAAGGGCCACCCGGGGGTTGAAGAGGCCCTTGGCCAGGTAGAAGAGGGCGATGTAAGTGACGAAGGAGAAGACAGGGGCCCCCAACCGGACGAAGAAGGGGCTGTCACCGCCCAGGGCCGTGCTCAGGGCCATGACCCAGGCCACCAGGGGGGGTTTGCTGAAATAGCCCCAGGCGAGCCTCTTGGACCACGTCCAGTAGTAAGCCTCGTCAGGGGCCAGGTCGTAGGGGTTGATCCACAGGTACAAGAGCTGGAAGCAGAAGAACCCCCCCGCCAGGACCCAGAAGAGCCGCTCATATCTCCCCTCTTCCATGGGGGCAAGTTTTAACACAAAGGCCGCCGGCGATCAAAAACCCCGACCGTTGCCTTCCGCAGGCCCTTTCTGCTACCATGCCTCCTGTACTCCTTCCCATGGGCTTTCGATCTCCTTCCGGAGCCAAGGGGGTGCAGAGGGACCTCACCCCCGCCATGAGGCAATACCTCGAGATAAAGGGGCGCTATCCAGACTGCATCCTCTTCTTCCGCATGGGCGACTTCTACGAGATGTTCTTCGAGGACGCGGTGCTGGCCTCCCAGATCCTGGAGATCGCCCTCACCACCAGGGAGAAGGGGAAGGAGAGGCCGATCCCCATGTGCGGCGTCCCCTATCACGCCGCCGCCCCCTACATCGCCAAGCTGATCGAACACGGCCACAAGGTGGCCCTGTGCGAACAGGTGGAGGACCCTAGACAGGCCCGGGGGATCGTGAGGCGGGAGGTGGTGAGGGTCATCACCCCCGGGATGGTAGTGGAGGAGGAGAACCTTCCCGAAGGGGAGAACAACTACCTGATGTCCCTCTTTCCCGATCGGGGGGGCTTCGGCCTCTGCTTCTTCGACCTCTCCACCGGGGAGTTCAAGGGCTGTCTCCTCCAGGATGAGGACCTCCTCGGGGCCGAGATAAGGAGGAACAGGCCCAAGGAGGCGCTGTTGCCCGAAGGGGAGGAGGGCTGGGGGAGGACCCTGAGGGGCCTTGTGCCGTCGCTTCTGGTCAACTTCCGCCCCGTGGGGGACTTCGTCCCGCTCCCCGATCCATCGATCCCCGAGGGACTCCCTGAGGCCTTGGGGGCCGCAGCTGCAGCGGTGCTCCACTACGTCCGCTCCACCCAGAGGGAGAGGCCGGGGCACATAAGGCCCCTCTCCCCTTACGAGGTGCAGGGGTACCTCGTCCTGGACGAGACCACCCAGAGGAACCTGGAGCTCTTCGAGACGAGCAGGGGCTCGGGGACCTCCCTTTTTCGGGTCCTGGACCGCACCGCCACCTCCATGGGGCGGAGGCACCTGA
>QMLK01000086.1 GCA_003646705.1 Deltaproteobacteria bacterium
CCTCCCACCTCTGGATGACCCCTTGAGCGTCCCCTTCGAGGAGCCTCACATACCAGGCCTCAAGCCGCTCAAGCAGCGCCCTGATCACCTCGACCCGATCCACCTCCCTGCCCAACTCCTGCCGCAAGGAGGTGGCGACCCCCCGTACATCCTCGGGGAAGTCTCGGGCCAGGGCGTTCACGTTGATCCCTATCCCCAAGACCAAGAAGGCGATGAGGTCCGCCTCCGAGGCAGCCTCCGCCAGGATGCCCCCGAGCTTCCTCCCCCTCAAAAGGAGGTCGTTGGGCCACTTTATCTCCGGCCGAAGCCCCGTCGCCTCCTCCACGGCCTCCGCAGAGGCCACGGCGGCCATCAGGGTGATCAAGGGGACCTTGGCAGGGGGCAGCTGAGGCCGCAGAAGGACCGACAGATAGAGGTTGAGCCCTGCAGGAGAGGACCAGCTCCTGCCCATCCTGCCGCGTCCCCCCGTCTGGGACTCGGCGAGGAAGACCTCCCCCTCCTCTGCCCCCTTCAGGGCGCGCCGGTATGCGACGGTGTTGGTGGAGTCCACCACCTGAAAGAGGTGGACCTTCCTCCCGAGGAGCCGGCACCTCAACCCCCTCTTTATCTCAAGGGCGCTGAGTCCCTTTGGGGAGGCCACGAGGCGATAGCCCTTGGCCAACTGCGCCTCTATCTCGTAGCCGTTGCGCCTGAGGGTCTGGATCCCCTTCCACACCGCCGCCCTGCTCACCCCAAGGCGCCGGGCCATCTCCTCCCCGGAGACGAACCCCTCCCGGGACCTCAGGATTTCCAGGAGGGCCTCAGAGGTACGGCCTTCAGTCGAGACGGTCATAGCGGAGGAACCTCATGGAGAAGGTGCCCCTGCCCTGGGTGAGGGAGCGGAGGTCCGTGGAGTAGCCGAACATACGGGTCAGGGGCACGAAGGCCCTGATCATGGCCATCTGGCCCTTAGTGGAGATCTGCTCCACCTGTCCCTTGCGCGATTGCAGATCCCCGATGACCTCCCCCATGAATTCGTTCGGGACCATGAGGTTGAGTTCCATGATGGGCTCGAGCTGCAGAGGGCCTGCCCTTTCGCAGGCCTCACGCAAGGCCTGAGAGGCGGCGGCCTTGAGGGCCATGGGGGTGAAATCGTCCTCGTGGTAGCGGACCCCTTTGAGGATCACCTTGATGTCGGTCAAGGGGTAGCCCATCACCCCGAGGCTGGTGGCCTCCTCGACCCCCTCCTCGATGGCCTCCAGATACTGCCTCGGCAGCTCTTCAGGGGGCACCAAGGAGACGAACTCCAGGCCCCGCCCCCTCTCGTTTGGCATCACCTCGAGGGTGACCTCTGCGAAGCGGGGGGCACCCTCTATGGTCCGGGAGAACTCCGCCCTGGCCTCGGCCCCCTCCTTCACCGTCTCCCGATAGACCACCTGAGGCCGTCCCACGTTCACCTGGAGGTTGTACTCGTCCCTTATACGCCTGACGATGACGTCCAAGTGCAGTTCCCCCATCCCGGAGATGACCGTCTGGCCCGTCTCCTCGTCGTACTTCACACGGAAGGTGGGGTCCTCCTCGGCGATCTTCTCGAGGGCGAAGGCCAACTTGTCCTGATCCTGATTGGTCTTCGGCTCCACGGCTATGGAGATGACGGGCCTGTAGGCCTCGATGGGCTCAAGCACTATGGGGTGGCCCTTATCGCACAGGGTGTGACCGGTGGAGGTCTCCTTGAGGCCGGCCAGGGCCACGATCTCACCGGCCCGCGCCCTCTCCAACCGTTTCTTGTGGTTGGCGTGCATCTCGAAGATCCTGGCCACCTTCTCCTCCTTGCGCAGGTTGGCGTTGTAGACGGGCCGCCCAACCTCCAGGACCCCCGAATAGACCCTCACGTAGGTCAGCTTACGGCCTTGATCCATGGATATCTTGAAGGCGAGGGCACACAAGGGCTCGGCCTCATCGCTCCTGCGCCGCTCCACCTCCTTGCTGAGGGGGTTGAGGCCCTCCACCGGAGGGATGTCGAGGGGGGAGGGGAGGTAGTCCACTATGGCGTCAAGCAGCGGCTGAATCCCCTTGTTCCTGAGGGCCGCCCCACAGAGCACCGGCTGGAGTTTCAGCCCGATGGTGGCCCTGCGGATGGCCTCCTTCAACTCCCTCTCCGTTATGGGTTCCCCCGAGAGGTACTTCTCCAACAGGTGGTCGTCGGTCTCGGCCACCTTCTCCAGGAGGAGCTCCCGGTACCTCTCCGCCTCCTCCATGAGCTCTCGAGGGATCTCGGTCTCATAGTAACGTTCCCCCATTCCATCCTCCCAGAGGACCCCCTTCATCTTGACCAGGTCTATCACCCCGCGAAAGGAGTCCTCCCTGCCCCAGGGGATCTGGACCACCAGGGGGTTGGCCCCCAGCTTCTCGGACATCTGCTCGACCGTGCCGAAGAAGTCGGCCCCCACTCGGTCCATCTTGTTGACGAAGGCGAGCTTCGGCACCCGGTACTTGTCCGCCTGGTGCCATACCGTCTCGGACTGGGGCTCCACCCCCCCTACGGCACAAAAGATAGCGATGGCCCCATCCAGGACCCGCAGGGACCTCTCCACCTCGATGGTGAAATCCACGTGCCCGGGGGTGTCTATGATCTGTATGATGTGGTCCCGCCAAAAACAGGTGGTCACCGCCGAGGTGATCGTTATCCCCCTCTCCTGCTCCTGGGGCATCCAGTCCATCACGGCGGTGCCTTCGTGGACCTCGCCTATCTTGTAGGTCTTGCCGGTGTAGTAGAGGATCCGCTCAGTGACGGTGGTCTTGCCCGCATCGATGTGGGCCATGAAACCTATGTTCCTCGTGCTCTTGAGCCTCTTCTCACCGGCCATGGTCCTCTGATTCTACCCCGAAAGGCAAAACCGGTAAAGGGAAGGTGACGCTAAGGGTCACCTCCAGGGGACGAATTTCGTCCCCTCCACCGCCGGGGTGCGCCTCCCTTCGGCCCACCGGGGAGCGGAACCAAATTTGCAGGGACCTCTACGAGATCTGCAGGAGGGGGAAACGATGGGGCAAGCTGAAGGAGGGAAGAAGTACAGGGTTGTATTCCTCGGGGCTGCCAAAAGGGACTTCAAGGAAGTAGATCGGCTGGTGGCCAACCTCCAAAAGATCTTCGGCCTTTCCCCCCATGCGGTGGCTTACCTCATGAGGATGGTCCCGGTGACCATCAAGAAGGATACCTCTCTTGAGACGGCCATGAGGTACAAGGAGGTCTTTGAGGCCCTCGGGGGGAGGGTGTCGGTGGAACCCATGGTGCGGGAGGAGGTCCTCGAGACCCAGGAGCGGCCCTTTTACGGCTTCTCCGGAGGGGTCAAGAAGATCCCCATCAAGGTGAAGTACCCCAACTCCTTTGAGGAGCGAACTTCCCTTTAAAAGACCCCCAGTCCTGAGACCCCCCAACCCTTGAAGCCCCGGAGGGGGCATGCTATCCTCTGCAGAACGAGGATCTCTTAAACCTCATCGAAAAAGGAGAAAATTGGATGAAGAAGGCCTTTTTAGCCGTTTTTTTATCCCTCTTGATCTTCCTCCCCGCCCAGCACCTCGGGGCCCAGGAGGGGGTACGAGTGGCCCTCCTGCCCCTCACCTTACACACCCAGGAGGATCTCGGTGTCATCAAAGGGGCCATATCGAAGGTCCTGTCCACACGCCTTATGGCCCAAGGGGACCTGGTCGTCCTGGAGCGATCCCTCCTCGACCGTTTCCTGGCGGACCTGCCCCCAGGGGAGGTGACCGAGAGGGAGGCCCGATGGGTCGGCCGACGGGTCGGGGCCCATTTCGTGATCTTCGGCAGCTTGACCAAGGTGGGGGACTACGTGAGCCTGGACCTGAAGGTCCTCGACGTGACGGGGGAGACACCCACCAGGGCCGTCTTCGGCGAATATCAGGGGCTCCAGGAGCTGATGGCCGGCCTGGACTCGGTCGCCGTTGAGTTGAGGGACAGGATTCTCGGCAGGGAGGTGGTGGGGTTCCGCGGCCCCGGGACCCTCAGGGCCTCCCTCCTCTATCAGGCCATCGGCTACACCAAGCTCCAACGCTTCCCCGGCAGATCCCTGAAGGGGGTGGAGGTCGGTGACGTGGACGGGGACCGGAGGAAGGAAATCGTCCTCATGGAACCCCACTCCATCTGGGTCTACAGGGACACGGGCAGGGAGCTCAAGCTCCTCGGGGAGTTCCGCCTCTCGGTGGCCCACAACCTCTTGACCTTGGGTACCATCGATGTGGATGGGGACGGCAAGGAGGAGATCGCGGTGACCGACGTCCTGGGGGACGACCTACAGTCCTTCCTCCTCTCCTTCGAGGGCGGAAAGTTCAAGTACAAGGCCAAGGGGCTGAACCGCTACCTCTGTGTGAAGGAGATGGGCGGCAGGAAGGTCCTCTTGGCCCAGGCCATGGGCGGGGACACCGACTTCTCGGGCCCTGTGGAGGAACTCGTCTGGAAGAAGGGAAAGCTCAGGATGAAGGGGACCTTGAAGGGCCTCCCCGGTGGCCCCCGCTGGCTCTACTCCTTCGTCTTGGGCCATTTCACAGGGGGGGAAAGGCCAGAGATGGTCTATGTGAATAGCCTGGGGGAGTTGAGGCTTGTAACCTTGGAGGGGGATCAGCTCTGGAAGACCAGCGGCAGTTACTGCCGATCGGACAACTACTTCGATAGACCCGAGGTCTTCGCCGACGAGAAGGGCCTTCCCACTCCCTTCCCCCGAAGGGTCTATCTGCCCACCCGCATGCTGGCAAGGGATCTGGACGCGGACGGGGTGGACGAACTCGTAGTGCTCCTCAACCGCTTCAGCATGGGGGAACACGTGGAGAAGGTCAGAATCTACGACAAGGGACACGTCCTGGCCCTCGTCTGGGATGGGATGGCCATGGCCCAGGCCTGGAGGACCCAGGACCTGCCGGGCTGTATCTTCGACTTCCAGATCGCAGACTCGGACAACGACGGCCGGGAGGAGCTGGTGGCGGTGGTGGTCTCCTCTCCCTTCCTGAAGAGGAAGACGTCGAGCAACCTCCTGGTCTTCGAGCTCTACGAATAGCTCCAGCCTCCTTGACAGGCCTTCGGGCCTTGTGTTTTCATCTTGAAAGGCTCCCCTCAAGGGCCTCAAAGCCCGGAGGGGGTTTTTTGAAGGAGCGACAAACTCGGAGGATCCCCTATGAAACGGACTTACCAACCGAGCATCATCAGCCGCAAGAGGACCCATGGGTTCCTGAAGAGGATGAGCACCAAGGGGGGACAGAAGGTCCTGAAGAGGCGCCGCCAAAAGGGGAGGAAACGCCTCACCGTATGAAGTGCCGAAAGGGCCTTGACAAGAAGGAGAGGATCCACCTGCAGCGAGACTTCCACCGGATCTACAGGAACGGTCGCAGGCTGCAGACACCCTCCTTCACGGTCATCACCAAGGAAAACGACCTGGGCTTCAGCCGCGTGGCCGCCGTGGCGGGCAAAAGGGTCGGGAAGGCGGTGGCCAGAAACAGGGTGAAGAGGTTGATAAGGGAGTTCTTCCGCCTGAACAAATGTAGGCTCCGTCCCTCCACCGATTACCTCATCATCGGCAAGGAAGGGGCCGACAGGCTGAGGTACCAAGACGTGGAGAGGGAGCTGAGCTTCCTCCTGCAGGAGGA
>QMLK01000087.1 GCA_003646705.1 Deltaproteobacteria bacterium
ACCCCTGCCCGGAGCATCTTCTCTATCACGCGTCTGTTGCCCTCGTCCTTGAAGAAGCGGACCACGCTCTCGGCCACCTCGGGCCCCACCTCCGGGATCTGCAGGAGCTCATCCCTGTCCACCATGAAGAAGCGCTCCAGGGAGCCGAGGTGCTCCGCCAGGACCTGGGCGAGGTGCTCGCCCACGTGCCTGATCCCCAAGGCGTAGAGGAACCGGGCAAGGGTCGTGTCCTTGCTCTTCTCGATGGCGTCGAGCAAGTTCTGAGCGGATTTCTCCGCCATCCGCTCAAGGCCCACCAACTGTTCCTTTCGCAGATAGTAGATGTCGGCCAGATCCTTGACCAACCCCTTCTCCACCAGTTGGTCTATCAGTTTCTCCCCCAGACCGTCTATGTCCATAGCCCTGCGGGAGGCGAAGTGACGGATCCTGCCCTTCAGTTGAGCGGGACAAGATATGCCTATGCAGCGGTAGGCCACCTCTCCGGGGAACCTCACCACCTGGGAGCCGCACACCGGACAGCGATCCGGCATCTGGAACTTGCGCTCCTTGCCGGTCCGCTTCTCCTTGATCACTTTGATGATCTCGGGGATCACCTCCCCCGCCCTGTGGACCAGCACCGTGTCGCCGATCCGCACGTCCTTCCTCTCGATCTCGTCCATGTTGTGAAGGGTGGCCCTCTTCACCTCCACCCCCCCGACCTGCACCGGTTCCAACAGCGCCACAGGGGTCAACACCCCGGTACGACCCACTTGGACCACGATGTCAAGCACCCTCGTAGTGGCTTCCTCTGCGGGGAATTTGAAGGCCACCGCCCAACGGGGGCTACGGGAGACCTCCCCGAGGCGTCGTTGCAGTTCGAAGCTGTTGACCTTCAGCACCACGCCGTCCATCTCGTAGGGGAGTTCGTCCTTGAGGTCGAGGATACGGCGGTAATACTGGACGGCCCTCTGGATGTCCGGGCACAACTCCACCAAGGGGTTCACCCTGAGTCCCCACTTGGGAAGGGTCTGCAGAACCTCCCACTGGCTTTCGAACTCCCTCCCCACCACCTCTCCGATCCCGTAGAAGAAGATGTTGAGGGGCCTACGGGCCGTGATGGAGGGGTCGAGCTGCCGCAGGGAGCCTGCGGCTGCGTTGCGGGGGTTGGCGAAGGGGGCCTCCCCCCGTTCCTCCCTCTCGCGGTTCAAGCGCTTGAAATCCTCTATCTCCATGTAAACCTCTCCCCTCACGGCGAGGCGCTCCGGTACGGGCTCCTCGTCCTCCATCAGGAAGAGGGGGATGGTCCTTATGGTCCTTATGTTCTGGGTGATGTCCTCTCCCCTGTAACCGTCACCTCGAGTTGAGCCCACCACCAGTTCCCCCCTCTCATAGACCACCTCCACTGCCACCCCGTCCATCTTGGGCTCGGCGGTGTACTCTACGTCCTGATCCGTCCCCAAGAAGCGCTTCACCCTTCGATCGAACTCCAGGACCTCCTCTTCGTTGAAGGCGTTGGCGAGGCTCAACATGGGGATGGTGTGTTCCACGGTGCCGAACTCCTCCAATGGAGGGGCCCCGACCCTCTGGGTGGGGGAGTTGGGGGTGATGAGCTCGGGGTACTGGCGCTCCAACTCCTCCAACTCCCTCATGAGGGCGTCGTACTCCGGGTCGGAGATCACGGGATCGTTCAACACATAGTAACGATAATTGTGATATTCGATCTCCTTCCTCAACCTCTGGACCCTTTCCCTTATCTCTTTGGGGACCATGGAAGGCCTCCTTTTTTCCTCGGTTTTCAATAAAATTTTAGAGGTCGCAACCTGTACTGTCAATTTGCCTCTGTTGTAAAGGAAAGGAGGAGAAAATATAATTTCCCCATGGGCGCCATGGTAAAGGTGGGCTGTTGCGGTTTTCCCGTGGGGAGAAGGGTCTACTACCAACACTTCCCCTGCGTGGAGGTACAGCAGACCTTCTACCATCCCCCTGCGGAGAAGACCCTCAAGCGATGGCGCCAGGAGGCCCCATCGACCTTCGAATTCACCCTGAAGGCGTGGCAGTTGATAACCCACGAGCCCAAGAGCCCCACTTATCGTCGCCTGCGCCATCCGATCCCGGACGAGAAGAAGGGGGCCTATGGCGGCTTCCGCCCCACCGAGGAGGTCTTCGAGGCGTGGGAGGTAACTCGCAAGGCGGCCAAGGCCCTTGGGGCGAGGATCGTGATCTTCCAATGTCCCCAGAGCTTCAAGGCCACCCCTGAAAGCCTCGAGAGGATGGAGGCCTTCTTCAGCTCCCTCGAGCGCGATGGGCTCATCTTGGCTTGGGAGCCTCGGGGATGGCCCCAGGAGGTGGTCAAGGATGTCTGCCGGAGGTTGGAGCTCGTCCATGTAGTGGACCCCTTCCAGGGGGAGACCCAGTGGGGGGACCTCGTCTACTGGCGCCTCCACGGCCGTGGAGGATACCGATACAGGTACTCCGAAGAGGAACTGCGGGAGTTGTCGGGGAAGATCCCCCAGGGGAAGCCCTGTTATGTCATGTTCAACAACACCTCGATGTTTCAGGATGCCCAGCGGTTTTCCGCCCTTTTGGGAGGGGATGGACCGCCCTAAGGTATGGTATCAATTGGCCGATGAGGTCCTCCAGAAGGGGAGCACGGTCCTGCTGCTTGGGGCCCCTGACACCGGGAAGACCACCCTCTGCCACTTCCTGGTGGAGGAGGCCTTGAAGAGGGGCTTGAGGACCGCATACATCGACGCCGACGTGGGCCAGTCCGTCATCGGTCCACCCACCACCTTGGGGATGGCCCTGTTGGAAGGGCCGCAGGAGGAGCTCTCTGGACTTGAGGCAGACCGGCTCTATTTCATCGGGGCTACCTCCCCGGCGCGCCATCTCTTACCGGTGGTGGTTGGCCTGAGGAAGTTGCTCGATGAGGCATGGTGCAGGGGGGCCGAGTTTGCGATCGTGGACACCACAGGACTTGTGGCCGGAGAGGTCGGCTTGGCCTTGAAGTTTTACAAGGTGGAGGCCCTCCGTCCCAAGCATCTGATAGCCCTCGAAGGGGGTTCAGAGGTGGAGCACATCCTGCGCCCCCTCTGGGGCAGGGAGGATCTGAAGGTGCACGTCCTCCTCCCTTCCCCTAAGGTGGTCCGCAGGGACCAGAGGCGGCGCCAGGACTACCGTCTGGAGAGGTTCCGCTTTTACTTCAGGGGGGCCTCTTTGAAGGAGGTAAACCTCCAAGAACGGGCCCTCATCAGCCCCGCCTCGCCCCTCCGCCAAGGGGGAGATGACCTCAGAGGAAGGCTCATCGGCCTCATAGACGGCGATGGCTTCGCCGTGGGGCTCGGCATCATCGAGGACCTCCACGGGGAGAGGGCCTCTATTTGGACACCCCTTGAGGAGCTGCAAGGAGTGAGGTTTTTACAGGTGGGGTCCTTGGTATTTTCGAGGGGACAGGGGTGCCTATGACATGGGCAAGTCGGAGGGGAAGACCATCTTATGGGGATCTTGCAGAGATATCCACGGCGTTATCCACAGGTTTTCTACATCCCATGTGAATAGAGGGAAAGGAGATGCCCGCAAATCTACCTCCTGAGTACTTCGCCGCGGAGAAAAGGTTCAGGGAGGCAAAAACCCCTGCGGAGAAGGTCGCAGCTCTTGAAACCATGCTGGCCATCATGCCCCACCACAAGGGGACCGATAAGCTGCGAGCGCTGTTGAGGCGGAAGTTGGCCAAGCTCCGAGAAGAGCAGGAGTCGCGTCGCGGTAAGGGGGCAAGGGGGGACCTTTACTCGGTGAGGAAAGAGGGAGCAGGGCAGGTGGCCATGGCTGGACCTCCCAACGTCGGGAAATCTCAACTCTTGGCCAGCCTGACGAAG
The DNA here is from genome assembly GCA_003646705.1 of Deltaproteobacteria bacterium. Taxonomy (GTDB): domain Bacteria; phylum Desulfobacterota; class B13-G15; order B13-G15; family B13-G15; genus B13-G15. The sequence goes on from QMLK01000087.1 coordinate 3,852, forward strand.
GCAAACCCCGAGATAGGCGATTATCCTTTCACCACCCAGAGGCCCCAGGCGGGGATGATACCCTTTGAGAACGTAAAGATCCAGTTGGTGGACCTCCCCCCTGTAACGGAGCACACCGACCCATGGGTCTTCAGCGTATTGCGCAACGCAGACCTGCTGCTCCTGGTGGTCGACATCTCCGCTGATCCCCTCGGGGAGCTCGACCTGACGAAGGACCTCCTCTTGAAACAGAGGATAGTCCTCGTGGGGGAGGGAGGACCCGATGGGCATCTCCAACCTGGGACCTTCCCCAAAAGGGCCATCGTGGCGGTCAACAAAGGGGACCTGGACCCCGGTGGTGAAGACTTCGAGGCCTTCAGGGAGCTGTGTCATGAGGGACTCCCAATGATCGAGGTCTCGGCCAAGGGGGGCCATAACCTCGAAGAGCTGAAGAGGAAGATCTTCTTCATGCTCGAGATCATTCGGGTTTACCCAAAGCCCCCTGGGAAGGAGCCGGATCGGGACAACCCCGTCGTCCTGAAGAAGGGCAGCACCGTGGAGGAGCTTGCAGAGGAGATCCACAAGGACTTCGTGGAAAAGCTCCGCTACGCCCGCATCTGGGGGTCGGCCAAGTTCGACGGCCAGCGGGTCCACAAAGACTACGTCCTTCAGGACGGAGATGTCGTGGAACTGCACCTCTGATGTCAAAGGGGTCCTTACTGGTCATCCACCAAGGCGCCCTTGGCGACTTCCTGTTGGCCCTACCCGCCCTGTGGGTCCTCTACGGGAGCCTCCAGCCCAAGCGTTTCGCCGTGATGGGCCATCCCTGGGTGGTGGAAGTCCTCAAGGGAGTCCCTGTGATAGAGGTCCTCGACGTAAATCTGCCTGAAGCCTCAAGCCTCTGGAGGGGTGGCGGATCGCCCCTCTTCGGCGGCTTCCAGGTAGCTGCGGTCTTCAGCAAGGCGGCTGAACTTCGAGAGGCCCTCTTGAGGGCTGGCACAAGGCAGGTCCTCTCCCTGCCCCCTTTCCCCGAGGACGGCCAGACCCATGTCATGGACCATCACATAAAGAACCTCTACCGCCTCGGCTTCACAGCCAAGATCTCCTGGCCCGAGGTCTTCCTCACCGATGAGGAGAAGAGGCAGGCCAAGGAAGTCCTTCTGGCCCAGGGGGCGAGGCCTCCTTTCTTCGTCCTCCATCCAGGAGCGGGAAGTCCCAAGAAACTGTGGCCCCCCGAAAGGATGGTCGAGATCTCAAGGAGGCTAAAGGCCCTGGGGCTTTACTCCGTCGTCGTAGAGGGTCCCGCCGACGGGGAGGCGGTGGAGGCCTTCTCCGCTGTCCACCGTGGCGAAGGGCTCTTCCTCCGACGTCCTCCCCTGCGAAGGCTTGCCGCGATCCTTTCAGAGGCATCCTTATACCTGGGGAACGATTCAGGGATCAGCCACCTCGCAGCTTCGGTGGGGACGCCGACCCTGGTCCTCTTCGGACCTACCGACCCCGCCCTCTGGTCTCCCCGTGGTCCTCGGGTGAGGTGGCTCTGGGGGAGGGCCCCCTGTGCCCCTTGTCCGGCTGAACAGAGGAGGAGATGCCCCCATCCCCTCTGTATGGAGGCCATAGGTGTAGAGGAGGTGTGGGCAGCCTTGGAGGAGTTGCTGCAATAGGAGGGAGCGATGAAGGCCTTGACGTTATTGACGGTGCTCATCATCGGCGCCTCCTCCGTCCACGCGGAGGCGGCAATGCTCCGGGTATTGGTGACCATCCCCCCCCAAGCCGAGTGGGTGGAGAGGGTGGGGGG
>QMLK01000088.1 GCA_003646705.1 Deltaproteobacteria bacterium
TAGAGGGGTTGAGGGGGAGGCCAGGGGCTCGGAAGGAGATGGCCCGCCTCCAAGGGAGGTTGCCGTTGCCGGTCAAGGGGAAGGCGCTGAAGCTCCCCCGGCGAAAGGGCATCGCCTTCTTCGCCAGAAGGGATGCAGAGGTGAGGGCGGTGTACGATGGCAGGGTGGCCTTCGCCTCTTGGTTTGACGGATACGGCAATCTGATGATAATAGATCACGGCCACGGCTTCCACACCATCTACGCCCATGCCTCGCGGCTCCTGAAGGGGGTCGGTGAGGAAGTCAAGGCCGGGGAGGTCATAGCGCTGGTGGGAGACACTGGTTCGGCGGATCGCCCAATGCTATATTTCGAGATCAGGTACCGCGGCAGGTGTCAAGACCCCTCTAAATGGCTCGCCCTCCCGAAGGGGAGATAGCCAGGGAAGGAGGCCAAGGGGATGATGAAGACAAGAAAGATCACCTTTCTCCTCCTCTTCTGTTTCCTTTTGGGGCTCTTTGTGGGGGGCTTTTACAGCCACCGCGTGGCTGCTCGCCCCGAAGAGGTGGACAAGGCCTATGAGAAGCTCAAGATCCTCACGGAGGTGATGGAGATAGTCCAAAGGGAGTACGTGGAGGAGGTGAAGGTCGAGGACTTGATCGTAGGGGCCATTCAGGGGATGCTCCAGAGCCTCGACCCCCACTCCTCCTATCTCACCCCTGACATGTTCAAAGAGCTCCAAGTGGAGACCAAGGGGAGCTTCGGAGGCCTGGGGATAGAGATAGGGATAAGGGACGGGGTCCTGACGGTGATATCCCCCATTGAGGACACGCCCGCCTGGAGGGCCGGGATCAAGGCCGGCGATAAGATCGTGAAGATAAACGGCGAGCCCACCAAGGGCCTGAACCTCATGGAGTGCGTCAAGAGGCTCAGGGGTCCCAAAGGGACCAAGGTCACCATCACCATAATGCGGGAGGGCTTCACCGAGCCCAAGGACTTCACCATCACGAGGGACATCATCAAGGTGAAGAGCGTGAAGTACAAGCGACTGGGGGACGGCTTCGTCTACCTCCGCATCATCCAGTTCCAAGAGAGGACGGCCGATGACTTCAAAAAGGCCATAGCGGCCCTCAGGGAGGAGGGGGATGGGATCAAGGGCATAGTCCTCGACTTGAGGAACAACCCGGGAGGGCTGCTGAACCAAGCGGTGGACATCGCCGACCTCTTCCTGCAGGAGGGGGCCATCGTCACGGTGAAGGGACGGGGGGAGGAGAGGATGGAGTTCAAGGCCAAGGCCGAGGGGACCTTGCCCCCCTGGCCTATGGTGGTCCTTGTGAACCACGGCTCGGCCAGCGCCTCAGAGATCGTGGCCGGGGCCCTGCAGGACTACGGAAGGGCGGTGATCATGGGCAAGAGGACCTTCGGGAAGGGATCGGTCCAGACCATCATGCCCCTGGAGGACGGTTCCGGCCTCCGCTTGACGACTGCCCGCTACTTCACCCCCAAGGGTCGCTCCATCCAGGACAAGGGCATAACGCCGGACATAGAGCTCAAACAGGCCGAGGTGGCGGAAAAGGGCAAGGACCCGGCTGTGGAGGAGGCCGTCAAACACCTCAAAGCCCTGAGCATCTTCTGGCGCTACTTCAAGGAGGAAGGGGCCTTTCCTCGCCTCGAGGAGACCTCTCCCTGAAGGGCCCTGAATGACCACCAAGCGAAGGAGCAAAGGAACCCGCAGAAAGAGGTCCAAAAGGACCAAGAGGAAGGTGCCTCCCGTCCTCTATGGGCTCATCCTGTTGGCGGCCGGGGTGGTCCTCTACTTCCTCGCGACCTCCTTCAAGGGCAAACCCACCCTCCTAAGGCCCAAGGTCCCCCCTGTATCGGCCGAGGTGGTGAGGTCCCTGGCAGAGGCCGCCCTCTTCGAGAGGGGCATCACCAGACAGAGGATCTCCATCACCCCCTCGGAGTTGCAAGTCGCCCTGCCCAAGGGCTTCAAGGCCGAGGAGTTCATCGGTCCCCTGAAGAAGAGGCTTCGACGAGCCTTCCCCGAGTTGGAGCTGAAGACCTGGCAGACCCCGAAGGGCCAAAGGCTGGAGGTGAGAGCCTACGGAGAGGTCCTCCTCAAGGTCCTCTTCTATCACCCCCCCGAGGAGCTACCCAGGGTCTCGGTGGTGGTCGATGACTTGGGCCGGGACCCCCAAGTGGCCGAGGTCATCATGGCCTTGGGGCAACCCCTCACCCTGGCCCTTTTACCCCTGAGGCAGCACACCCGGGAGATAGCCGAGGAGGCCCACAGGCGGGGTTATGAACTGCTGCTACACATGCCCATGGAGCCAAGGGGTTATCCCTTAAGGGACCCAGGGGAGGGGGCCCTCTTCGTGTCGATGGACGAGCAGAGGATCAAGGCCTCCATCGAACGCTGCATCGAGGCCCTCCCTTACGTGCAAGGGGTGAACAACCACATGGGCTCTCGCTTCATGGAGCACGCCGACAAGGTGGCCATCTTGATGGAGGAGCTGAGGGCTCACGGCCTCTTCTTCCTCGACAGCCTGACCACCCCCCGCTCCAAGGGGCTCAGCGTGGCCAAGGAGGTAGGGGTTACTGCGATCGAGCGGGACGTCTTCCTGGACAACGCCCACGACGAAGAGGACTTCATGAAACAGTGGAGGCTCCTCATCCAGAGGGCCCGCCATAGGGGAAAGGCAGTGGGGATATGCCATCCCTATCCGAGCACCGTGAAGGCCTTGGCCAGGGCCCTTGCGGGTCTTGACGGGGTGGAGCTCGTGCCCCTCTCCTGGACCCTCCGGTGAAGTTCTGGGCAAAGGCCATAGGGGTGATCCATTCCCCCTTCAAGGTCCCAGAGGAAGCCCCTCAGCAAGGGGCCTGGAGCGAAGCGATCTCGGAGATTGAGGTCTTCGAGCAGTTCGCAGCGGGTCTCGAAGGCCTACAGGGGGCAAGCCACATACTGGTCCTTTACTGGTGCCACCGAAGCTCCAGGGAGATGCTTCACGCCAAACCCCCTCACGAGGAAAGGCCAAAAGGGGTCTTCGCCACCCGTTCCCCCCACCGTCCCAACCCCATCGCCCTCTGTGTGGCGAAGGTGCTGGAGATGAAGGGACGGACCTTAAAGGTGAAGGGCCTCGATGCCCTGGACGGAAGCCCCCTTATAGACCTGAAACCCTACTATAGGGAGTTGGATGCCTTACCTGATGACCCTGAGTCTACGTAAGCCCCTGGCGATCAGCCCCATCCTCTTCAGCCCCAGGATCCGATCGGCCTCCTCCCTTACGGCCTCCTCCCCCTCTGCCACCCCTTCCGAAAAGCGCTCGAAATCCGTCCAATGGAACCGGGCGACCCTGGGCTTGAGGACCAGGTCGGCGGAGCTCAGCTCTCGCTCTTGAAGGGCATGACTCATAACCTCCATCGCCCTCAAGATCCCTTCAAGGCCACTGCCTATGTATTGGACGAAGGGGAGTTCCCTTCCGACGTCCACGGCTATGACCACCTCTGCCCCCAGCTCCCTGACCGCCTCTACGGGGACCATGGACAAGAGGCCGCCGTCCACCAGTAACTTATCCCCCCACCTCACAGGCGGCAGGACCCCTACGACGGAGGCGCTGGCCATCACCGCCTTCGGCAAGGACCCCCTCCTCAACAGGACCCTTTCCCCCTTGACCAAGTCCACAGCCACGGCGCAAAAGGGGATGGTGAGCTCCTCGACCCTGGCCCTTCCGAGGAGCGAGAGGAAGATCTCCCACGCCCTCTGTTGAGAGAGGACAGAAGGCCTGATCAGGACCGCCTGCAGCATCATCTCCCTCTGGAGGAAAGCCGCCAATCGCTGAAAGAGCCTCACCTTTCGATCCCCATGGAGGTCCAGGTCCCTCAGGATGCGCAGTTTCGTCTTGGCGAACCTCTCACCCTCGAGGAAGGCCCTCATCCTCCCCTCCACCTCATCTGCCCTGGGGTTCATGGCGTACATCGCCCCTATAACGGCCCCCATGCTGGTGCCGGCGATCGAGTGGATCTGTACCCCCAAGGCCTCGAGCCCCTTGAGCACCCCTATATGGGCGAACCCCCTCGCCCCTCCCCCTCCCAAGGCAAGACCGACCTTTGTAGCCATGTAGCCCTCCTCTCGAAGCATCATATCAGACCTTCCCCGAAAGGGGTGAAAAAACGTGATTGAAGCCATGGGGGGCTTCTGTTATCTTTATTCCTCAACGTAGATGGCGATCTTCAAAAAAAAGAGGAAAAAAGAGGAAAAGGGGGAAGATCTCTGGGAGAGGTGTAAGGCCTGCCAGGAGGTCATCCTCAGGGTCGAGTTGGAGCGAAACCTCCGTGTCTGCCCCAGGTGTGGCTTCCACTTCCCCTTGCCCGCCCGCAAACGCCTGGGGTTCACCGTAGATGAGGGCTCCTTTCAGGAACTGGACGGGGACCTCAGTCCCACCGATCCCCTGAGGTTCAAGGACACCAAGCGTTACCCCGAGAGACTCCGGGAGGCCCAAGAGAAGACCGGCCTGCGGGACGCCTTCATCTACGGCACCGGCCTGATCGAGGGACAACCCGCCGTGGTGGGGGCCTTCGAGTTCTCCTTCCTCGGGGGAAGCCTCGGTTCGGTGGTGGGGGAGAAGGTGACCAGGGCCATCGAGGAGGCCCGCAAGAGGCGTTTAGGGCTGGTGATCTTCTCCTGTTCCGGCGGGGCCAGGATGCAGGAAGGGATCCTCTCCCTCGTACAGATGGCCAAGACCAGTGCCGCCTTGGCCCGCTTGCGGAAGGAGGGACTGCCCTACCTCTCCATCCTCACCGATCCCACCACTGGGGGCGTGACCGCCAGCTTCGGAATGCTTGGCGACATCATCATCGCTGAACCGGGGGCCCTAATCGGCTTCGCCGGTCCCAGGGTGATCAAGGAGACCATCGGGGAGGAACTGCCCAAGGGCTTTCAACGAGCTGAATACCTGCTGGAGCACGGGTTGGTGGACCTGGTGGTGGAACGGAAGGAGATGAGGAAGGTGATCGCCAAGCTCCTCGACCTCCTTTACCACTGAGAGATGGCCTATCAAGAGGAACTCCGTTATCTCTACGGCCTCGAGCGCTTCGGCATGATCTTCGGCCTGGACAACGTGTCCAGGCTCCTGCACCTCCTCGGCGATCCCCACCTGAAACTGAAGGTCGTCCATGTGGCCGGAACCAACGGCAAGGGCTCCGTCTGCACCATCCTCCACTCGATCCTGTCCCAGCGGTACAGGGTGGGGATCTACACCTCGCCGCACCTCCACCGCTTCAACGAGCGGATCCGCATCGGCCACGATGAGATAAGCGATCAGGAGGTGGTCGACCTCACCAGGCTCCTCCGGGCTAAGGTGCAGCAAGAGGGGGAGCCCAAACACTTCACCTTCTTCGACTTCACCACCGCCATGGCCCTCTATTACTTCACCGAGAAGGAGGTGGAGCTGGCCATCGTGGAGGTGGGCCTCGGTGGGAGGCTCGACTCCACCAACGTGGTCCAACCCCTGGTGGTCGTCATCACCAACATAGGTCACGACCACATGGACGTGCTGGGCGAAAGCATCGAAGATATAGCCCGGGAGAAGGCGGGGGTGATAAAGGAA
>QMLK01000089.1 GCA_003646705.1 Deltaproteobacteria bacterium
CCCCATCCCTCACCTCGTAGCGCTTGTCCACTACGACCTCCTTGAGGCCGGGCCCCTCTTCTCGCAGCCCCACCTCCTCCACCATCTTGCAGAACTCCAGGGCAGAACCGTCCATGACGGGGATCTCGCCGTCGACCTTCACGAGCAGATCAGTGATACCGTAGGCGTGAAGGACCGCCATCAGGTGCTCTATGGTCCTGATGGTCACCCCCCGCAGCCCCACAGAGGTGGCGAAGTCGGTGGAGACCACGTGATCGAGGTCCCCCGGCACGACGACCTCGTCGGTGAGGTCGCAGAAGAGGATACCCGTGCCAGGGGGCTGGGGCAGCAGGATCATGCCCGTCTTCTGCCCGGAGTGCAGGCCCGTGCCGTAAAGGACGGTGCTGCGCTTGAGGGTCCGCTGGGGCACGATGCCCCTGCCGGCCTCCCCCTCCGCAAGGGGAGAGGGCCTCTCCTCCCCTCGGAGGGAGGGAAAGGGCCCTTCGGCCTTCTGGACCTCCCTTTGCCTCAGGGCCCTCTGGAGGGTGTCCAGTAGGGCCTCGATGGAGAGGGGCTTCTCGAGGAAGTCGAAGGCCCCCATCTTCATCGCCTTCACGGCCGCCGAGACGGTGGCGTGGCCCGATATCATGATGACCGGACACCCCTCGTCCACCTCCTTTATCCTGCGCAGCAGGTCTATCCCATCTATGTCCGGCATCCAGACGTCGAGCAAAACCACGTCGGCCCCTTGCTGCCGGTAGAGTCGAAGGGCCTCTCTGCCGTCCTTGGCCGTAAGGGTCCGATATCCTTCGTCCTCCAGGGCCCCGGCTATGGCCCTGGTCACTGCCTCTTCGTCGTCAACGATGAGGACCTTGATCTCCATGGGCACCCCCTGCAGAAGCAGTCACCGAGATTGTAGTCCACTCCTTGCCGAAAGCCAAGGAGCTGGGCTTTACAAGGGTATGGCTTGATGTTAAATTTATACCGGCGCCTGTAGCTCAGCAGGACAGAGCAGCGGACTTCTAATCCGCGGGTCGGGGGTTCGATTCCTCCCAGGCGCGCCAGGGAGATGGTGAGTGTAGCTCAGTGGGCGAGAGCGCTGGACTGTGGCTCCAGAGGTCGGGGGTTCGAAGCCCCTCACTCACCCCAGGTGCGCCCGTAGCTCAGTTGGATAGAGCGCCGGACTTCGAATCCGTAGGTCGGGCGTTCGAGTCGCCCCGGGCGTGCCAAAGTGGGCCGTTAGCTCAACAGGTAGAGCAACGGACTCTTAATCCGTAGGTTCTGGGTTCGAGTCCCGGACGGCCCACCATCTCAGGACGAAGGCGAGAGTGGCGGAATTGGTAGACGCGCTGGACTTAGGATCCAGTCCGTTTTCGGGTGGGGGTTCGAGTCCCCCCTCTCGCACCAGTTTGACGACGGAGAGGATGGGTGAAGGTAAGCGTAGAAGAGCTCTCCTCCACGAGGCGACGCCTGCAGGTGGAGGTCCCCCCCGAAAGGGTGAGGGAGACCCTGGAGGAGATCTACAGGGACCTTCGGAGGCGAGTGAGGGTTAAGGGGTTCCGCGCCGGAAGGGCCCCTTTGGATCTGATAAAGAGCCTTTACAGGGATTACGCCTACCAGGAGGCTGTCTCCAAGTTGATCGAGGAGACCCTTCCGAAGGCCTTGGAGGAGGGCTCGGTACAACCCCTCCTCACCTCCCAAGTGGAGCCCGGTTCCCTCTCCCCGAGCACCCCCTTCAGCTACCAGGCCATCGTCGAGGTCAAGCCCCAGGTGGATCTGAAGGGCTACAAGGGCCTCAAGTTGAAGGTAAAGAGGGCCGAGAAGGTGAAAGAGGAGGAGGTGGAGGCAGAGCTTGAGAGGATGCGGGATTACGCGGCCAAGATGCAGCCTGTGGAGGACAGGGATCAAGTGGTCGAGGGCGACTGGGTGCTGTTGGACTTCGAGGCCTTCCTCGAGGGGCGCCCCGTTCGGGATGGGAGGGTGGAGAACCACCTCTTGGAGGTGGGCTCAGGCACCTTGGTCCCGGGGCTGGAGGAGGGACTGGTGGGGACAAGGGTGGGCGAGGAGCGGGAGATCCCGGTGAAGATGCCCGAAGACCACCCGCGGGAGGACTTGGCCGGCCGAGAGGTGGCCTTCAAGGCCAAGGTGAAGGAGATAAGGCGCAAGGTGCTCCCGGCCATCGACGATGAGTTCGCCAAAGATATGGGCTACAAGGACCTGGAGGCCCTGCGCACCAAGGTGAAGGAAGAGCTGCAGAGGCGCCGCCAGGAGGAAGAACGGCTCGCTTTGAGGCAGGCCGCCCTGGAGGCCCTCTTGGAGGCGAACCCGGTGGAGACCCCTCCCACCCTGGTGGCCAACAGGGCGAAGGAGCTATTGCAGCGCTTGCGGGAGCGGTCCGGTCCCTCCTTCCCCGAGGAAAAGGAGGAAGAGCTCTTGGAGCAATGTCGCAAGATCGCTGAGCGGGAGACGAAGGTGGCCTTCCTGGTGGAGGAGATAGCGAAAAGGGAGGGGATCGAGGTGAGCGAGGAGGAGATCGGGCAGCGGCTGACCGAGAGGGGGACCCCCGAGCCCCTCAAGGCCGACGAGGCCCTCCGTTCACAGGTAAAGGGCGATCTTTTGCGGGAAAAGGTCTTCGATCTCCTCGTCCAAGAGGCCGAGGTGGAATATGTCGACTGAAAGGGCTACGTTGGTCCCCATCGTCATAGAACGGGATGGAAGGGTAGAGCGAGCCTACGACATCTATTCGCGGCTCTTGAAGGAGAGGATCATCTTCCTCGGAGCGCCCATAACGGATGACCTGGCCAACCTCGTCATCGCCCAGCTGCTGTTCCTCGAGGCCGAGGACCCGGACAAGGACGTCTACCTCTACATAAACACCCCTGGGGGACTGGTCACGGCGGGTCTGGCCATCTACGACACCATGCAGTATATAAAGCCCGATGTGGTGACCATCTGTCTGGGGCAGGCCGCAAGCATGGGGGCTGTGCTTTTGGCCGCGGGGGCAAGGGGCAAGAGGTATGCCCTCCCCCATTCTCGGATCCTGCTGCATCAGCCCATGGGGGGCTTCGAGGGACCGGCCGCAGATGTGGACATCCAGGCCAGGGAGATCCTCCGTCTGCGGGAGGAGTTGAACCAGATCCTGACAGAGCATACGGGACAGCCCCTGGAGAAGATAAAGGCTGACACCGATCGGGACTTCTACATGACGAGCCATCAGGCCAAGGAATATGGGATAATAGACGAGGTGGTGACCCACAGACCCAGGGCTGAAGGGGGTGGCGATGGACGGAAGGCGAAGGGGTAAACTTCACTGTTCCTTCTGCGGGAAGGGCCAAGACCAAGTCCGAAAGCTGATCGCAGGACCGCGGGTCTACATCTGCGATGAGTGCGTGCAGCTCTGCAACGAGATCCTGGAGGAGGAGCTCGAGCGGGAGGCGAGGGTCAAGGCCCCGGTGCCCAAGCCCGCCGAGATCAAGAGGATCTTGGATGAATACGTCATCGGTCAGGAGCGGGCCAAGAAGATCCTCTCGGTGGCGGTGCACAACCATTACAAGAGGATCTACTCGACCCACAGGATGGGCGACGTCGAGATCCAAAAGAGCAACATACTGCTGATCGGCCCCACAGGGGTCGGCAAGACCCTGCTGGCCCAGACCTTGGCCAAGATCCTCGACGTACCCTTCACCATCGCCGATGCCACCACCTTGACAGAGGCCGGCTACGTGGGCGAGGACGTCGAGAACATCATCCTCTACCTCTTGCAAGCCGCCGATTACGATGTGAGCCGTGCCCAGAGGGGCATCGTCTACATCGACGAGATCGACAAGATAGCCCGCAAGGCTGACAGCCCCTCCATAACCCGTGACGTCTCAGGAGAGGGGGTCCAGCAGGCCCTGCTGAAGATCCTGGAGGGGACGGTGGCCAACGTCCCTCCCAAGGGCGGCAGGAAGCACCCTCAGCAGGAGTTCATCCAGGTGGACACGACCAACATCCTCTTCATCTGTGGGGGGGCCTTCGTGGGGTTGGAGAAGATCATCGAGGCCAGGCTGGGCTCAGGGGGCCTCGGCTTCGGCGCCGACATCAGGAAGAAGGAGGAGCGGAAGATCGGCGACGTCCTCAAGGAGGTTCAACCCGAGGATCTCCTCAAGTTCGGCCTCATCCCGGAGTTCGTCGGGAGGCTGCCGGTGATCGCCACCTTGGATGAACTGGACGAGGACGCCCTGGTGGAGATCCTGAAGGAGCCCAAGAACGCCCTCGTAAAACAATACCAGAAGCTCTTCGAGATGGAGGGGGTGAAACTCCAGTTCACCGAAGGGGCCTTGAGGGCGGTGGCCCGCGAGGCGATGAGGAGGAAGTCGGGCGCCAGGGGCTTGAGGGCCATCCTGGAGAGCATCATGCTCGACATCATGTACGAGATCCCCTCCAAGGGGAACGTAAAGGAGTGCATCGTGGGCGAGGACGTGATCCTGAAGGGCGAAAGCCCCATCCTCGTCTACGAAAAGGAGGCCGACGTAGCTTGACAGCGTTGCAGCGGGTGCATAAAATCCCCTCAGGGGCGGATAGCTCAGGTGGGAGAGCGTCGGCCTTACAAGCCGAAGGTCACAGGTTCAAGTCCTGTTCCGCCTACCATGCGGGGGCGTAGTTCAGCCAGGTGAGAACGCCGGCCTGTCACGCCGGAGGTCGCGAGTTCAAATCTCGTCGCTCCCGCCATCAATTAAACCTTATCCGCGAGGTACTCGATGTATGCGGTCGTAAAGAGCGGGGGGAAGCAATACCGTGTGAGCAAGGGTGATCTCCTCCGAGTGGAGAAGATCGAGGGGGAGGTGGGCGAGAGGGTGGAGTTCCCCGTGCTGCTGCTCAGAGACGGCGAGGAGGTCAAGGTGGGCAACCCCTTCCTCGAGGGGGTGAAGGTCATCGGCAGGATAGCCCGACAGGGCAGGGGCGAGAAGATCCTCATCTTCAAGTACAAGAGGCGGAAGAACTACCGCAGGAGACAAGGTCACAGGCAGTACTATACGTGGGTCCAGATAGAGGAGATAGAGGGGGTGAAGGGAGATGGCGCATAAGAAGGCAGGAGGAAGCTCTCGTAACGGAAGGGACAGCATCGGCAAGCGCTTGGGCGTCAAGCGCTACGGTGGCCAGTTCGTCCGCGCGGGTAACATCTTGGTCAGACAGCGGGGCACCAGGATCCACCCCGGCCACAACGTGGGGGTGGGTCGAGATTGGACCCTCTTTGCCAAGGTGGACGGAGTCGTGAAATACGAGCCCTTCGGGAAGGGGCGCACCCGCGTGAGCGTCTACCCTGTGGAGGCCTCAGCCTGAGCTCCAGGGGGACTAAGGGGGTGAAGGGGGACTAGAGAGGTCCCCCTTTTCTTTTTGTCCGGTGTTTGTGGATGAAGCGAAGATATGGGTGAAGGCCGGAGACGGGGGCCGGGGTTGCGTCAGCTTCCGGAGGGAGAAGTACGTCCCGAGGGGCGGCCCGGACGGAGGCGACGGAGGCGACGGAGGCGACGTGGTGATAGTGGCCGACCCTTCCAAGCACACCCTCCTGGACTACGCATACA
>QMLK01000090.1 GCA_003646705.1 Deltaproteobacteria bacterium
CGAGGACCCTCTCAGCCGCCTCCCGAGAGGGGAACTCCACGACCCTGGTCCCCTCAGGGGTGCGCTCGAGGACCTTGAGCCGCACCTCCCCTATGAGGACCTCGGCCCCCGGCTTCAGGCGCCGTGCAGGCCTCACCAGGGCCTCCCACTTGCCTTCGCCCAGGTCCCGCAGAAGGAAGACCTCGCAACGGCCACCGGTGGGCCTTCGGCCGTGGAGCCTCGCCGGGATCACCCGAGTGTCGTTCAGGGCGAGCACATCCCCTGGGCGGAGATAATCGGCCACTTGGCGAAAGGTGTCCTCGTGGATCTCCCCTGTGAAACGATCCAGCACCAAGAGCCTGGAGCTGTCCCTGGGGTCCGCTGGCTCCTGGGCTATGGCCTCAGGAGGCAGAGGGTAATCGAACTCCTCGGTCCTCATCTCAGCCGAAGCTGCAACATACATCCTGGAAAGTCAACGGATCAATGGACCCGCCGCTCGTGGCCCCTCCAGTAGCGCTCACGAAGCTCCTTCTTAGCGATCTTGCCGGAGCCGGTCTTGGGCAGGGCGTCTACGAAGTCCACAGACTTGGGGGCCTTGTAGCGGGCCAAGTGCCCCTTGCAGAACTCGATGATCTCCTCCTCGGTGGCCTTCATCCCCGGCTTCAGCACCACCACCGCCTTCACCGCCTCACCCCATTTGGGATCGGGCACCCCGATGACCGCCACCTCGAGCACCGCCGGGTGCATGTAGATGACGTTTTCCACCTCGGTGGAGTAGACGTTCTCGCCGCCGGTGACGATCATGTCCTTCTTGCGATCGACGATCGTGACGTACCCCTCTTCGTCGATCACCGCCAGATCTCCGGTCCAGAGCCATCCATCTCGGAAGGCCTTCTCGGTCTCGGAGGGGAGCTTCCAGTACCCGGGGGTAACGATGTCCCCCTTGACGATGATCTCCCCCACCTCCTTCTCGTCCCTTCTCACCTCGGTGCCGTCTTCCCTCACCACCTTCAACTGCACCGCGATGAACTCCCTGCCGGTCTTGGCCTTGTACTTGAGCTGCTCGTCGTAGGGGAGTCCCTTGAGGTGCTCCTTCAGGATGGAGAGGGTGAGGTAAGGGCTGGTCTCGGTCATCCCGTAGGTCTGGATGTAGTCGCAACCGAAGGTCTCGACTATCTTCCTCACCACTTCAGGCGCTATGGGCGCCCCACCGCTCAAGAGCACCCTGAGGCTCGAGTAGTCGTGGTCCTTGACCGTCGGGTGGTTTACCAGCATGTTGAGCATGGTGGGGATCATATTGCTGATGGTCGCCTTCTCCCGCTCCATGGTCTCGAGGACCAGCTCCGGATCGAAGGCCCCCACGAAGATGTGCGTCCCCCCCACCCAGGTAATGGCCCAGGTGGCCCAGGCATCGGCCAGGTGGAACATGGGTGCCACATGGATCCAGCGGTCGCTGTCGCTGAGGCGAAGCTCGGCCACGGTGCCCAGGGCGTGGACGCAGATGTTCTTGTGGGTGAGGATCACCCCTTTGGGGCGGCCCGTGGTACCGGAGGTGTAGTAGATCTGGGCTATGTGGTCCTCCTCATAAGGGACCTCAGGGGGGACACCCTTGAAACCCTCCACCACCTCCTCGTAGTCGAAGGCATCGACCTGAAGTGCAGGGGCCTCGCCGCTGCCCGCCCAGAGCACCCCCTTTACGCCCTTTGGCCCCTGGACAAGGGCCGCCTCCACCAGTTCGCCAAATTGCCTGTCTGCGATCAGGAAGGTGCTCTCTGAGTCCTCCAGGATGAAGGCGATCTCCTTGGCCGAAAGTCGCCAGTTGAGGGGCACCGCTGGGGCCCCCAAGAAGGCCAGGGCGTAATAGGCCTCGAAGAACCGGTGGCAGTTGGGGTGAAGCACTGCCACCTTGTCCCCCTTACTGATCCCTTGGGAGGCGAGGAATTGGGCAAGGCCCCCTACCCTCTCGTAGGCCTCCCCGTAGGTAAACCTCCTCTGCCCGCAGACCACCGCCTCCTTCTGACCGAACAGCTTCACCGCCTTCCTCAAGGTCTCGGTGACGACCATCTCCCCCTCCTGGCCTTAGATGCCAAAAAGGGAGGACCTCTTCGGCCTCCCCCTCAAGGACCTTCATAAAAGGGCATCGCTTCCATAGACGGATGGCTATTCGCCCTCGGCCTTCACCAGCTCTTCGAACCTCAGGTCCATCCCGAGGACCCCGACGATCTCCTCCTCCTCGTTGCGGATGGGGGCTGAGACCGTGATGCAGAGGGCTCCCGTGATACGGGAGGTGTAGAAATCGGTCACGTGGACCTTGCCGGACTTCAAGGGCCTTATGAACCACTCCCGATCGGAGAAATCCTCGTCCATCCCGATGGCCTCGTATTTGGCGCGGTCCTCGGGGCGGGTGATGTTGCGGGTGATCTTGCGCCCCTCGAGGTTCACCACGTAGAGGAACTGGATGAAGGGGTTCTCCTCCTCCACCTTCTCCAGGAACGGCTCCTGCTGTTTGGGGTCCATGGAACGGATCTCCGGACGCTCCACCACCTCCTCGATCAACTGGGCCGCCATGTCGTAGGCCCGCTGTTTGATGAGATCGAAGTCGGAGATAAAGAGCTCGGGCAGGTACTTGCGGGCCTTCCGCTCCAGTTCCTCGGAGGGGATGTCGGTGTTTCGCCCCTGGGCGTACTGCTCCTTGACCCACTTGTAGATCTTGACCACCCCCGGATGTCGTTTATCCACCCGCTTTTCCGGCGGCAGGGAGAAATAGGAGTTGATCCAATGGGCGATGCCTGCGGTGCCGGACTTCTCGTTGACCGCTACGGTCAGCGGCCTGCGGAGGATCTTCTCGGTGTTGAAGATGTTGTAGACCTCCTCGCTCTTGAGGATCCCGTCGATGTGGATCCCGGCCCGCGTGAGGTTGAACTCCGAGCCGACGAAGGGTTGGTTCTTGGGGATCTTCTCCCCGATGGCCTGCTCGTAGTAGTTCTTGATGTCGGTGATGGCGGTAGTATCTATCCCCCTGTGGTCTCCGGTGAGGCTGATGAACTCGATGATCAGGGCCTCGAGGGGGGTATTGCCCGTGCGCTCGCCGAAGCCCAGCAGCGTCCCATTCACAGCGGCACAGCCGTAGAGCCAGGCCGTGACCGAGTTGGCCACAGCCTTGTAGAAGTCGTTATGGCCGTGCCACTCCAACTGCTCCGATGGGAAGCCGGCATCATCCACCAAGGCCCTAACCAGTTTGGGCACGCTCCGCGGAAGGGCAGCCCCTGGATAGGGGACACCGAGCCCCAGGGTGTCACAGAGGCGGATCTTCACCGGGATGCCGCTCTCCTCCGAGAGCCTTATCAGCTCCTGGGCAAAGGGCACGACAAAGCCGTAGATATCGGCCCTCGTGATGTCCTCGAAGTGACAGCGCGGCCTTATCCCCTCCTCCAAGGCCGCCTCCACCACCCTCAGATAATCTATCATGGCGGCCCGGCGGTTCTTGCCGAGCTTGAGGAAGATATGGTAGTCGGAGACCGAGGTGAGGATCCCCGTCTCCTTCAGCCCCATCTCCTTCACCAGCTTGAAGTCCTCCTTGTTGGCGCGGATCCAGCCTGTGATCTCGGGGTACTGGTAACCCCGCTCCCTGCACCTCTCAATGGCCTCTCGGTCCTTCTCGGTGTAGAGGAAGAACTCCGTCTGACGAATCACCCCCGCGGCCCCCCCGAGGCGATAGAGCAGGTCGTAGAGGTCCACGATCTGCTGTGCGGTGTAAGGGGGGCGGGCCTGTTGGCCATCGCGGAAGGTGGTGTCGGTGATGAAGATCTCCTCAGGAGGGTCGATGAGCTCCACTCGGTGATCGAAGGTCACCCTGCAGACCTCGTCGTAGGGGAAGATCTCCCTGAAGAGGTTGGGTTCATCGACGTCCTCGAGGTGGAAACGCTGTCTGTGCACCTTGTGGTTCAAAAAGCCGAGTCCTCGTCTCTTGGCCATGATCATCTCTTCACCTCCGTAGAGATCACCAAAAAGCTATTTTTATCATCCCGTGACCTCTTCTTCAACCCTCCTGCCGAAGATCTTGGCTACCCAGATGCTCAATTCGAAGAGCAAGAGCAAAGGACCGGCCATCATCAACTGGGTGATCACATCAGGAGGTGTGAAGATGGCTGCGGCCACGAATATGATGAGGATGGCATATCGCCTGTTGCGGGCCAACATCTTGTAATCCACCACCCCCATCCGCGACAGAAAGAAGATGAAGACGGGAAGCTCAAAGACGAGGCCGAAGGCCAACAGGAGGGTAAAGGCCAAGGACAGGTACTCCTTGATCTTAGGGGCCGGGCGGATGAAATCGGTAGCGAAGCCGAGGAAAAACTTGAAACCGAAGGGAAAGACCACGAAATAGCCGAAGGCGGCCCCTGCGATGAAGAAGAAGGTGGCCGACAATACGAAGGGCACTACGTACCTCTTCTCGTGGCTGTAAAGGGCAGGGGCGACGAAGAGCCAAGCCTGATAGAGGATGTAGGGAGAGGCGAGGAAGATGGCACTGAAGAAGGACAGCTTGAGATAGGTGAAGAAGGCCTCGGGCAAGTTGGTGAAGATCATGGTGGCCCCAGGTGGGAGGGTCTTCCTCAGGGGGATGGTGAGGAAGGAGAATATCTCCTCAGAGAAGATGTAGCAGACGATGAAACAGAGGCCGACGGCGATGAGGGAGTTTATGAGCCGACGCCGCAATTCCTCCAGGTGCTCCAGGAAGGATTGCTTCTCCTCCACTACTGCCCCTCTTCCTTGCTCTCTCCTTTTTTATCCCTTTTGTGGGATTCCTCGACGGGGAGATCCTCCAGGTTCCTCAGTTCCTCTTTCAAGGGCTCCATCTCCTCCTCTACGCTCTCCCTGAGCTCATCGGCCACCCGCCTCAGCTCGTTGACGGACCTTCCCAGGGAGCGCGCCAGTTGAGGCAACTTCTTCGGCCCGAGGAGGATCAGGGCCAGGACCACGATGATCAGAAGCTCTGTAGTTCCTATGCCGAACATCTCGCCCTCCTTTTTAGACCTGGACCCTCATCAGGTCCTCGGCGACGAGGATCTCCCCTCCGAACTCCTCCCGACAAGGCCCCAGCAGGTCAGCGTCATCACACGGGGGATAGAAGTGGGTGAGGAGGAGCCGTTTCGCCCCCGCCTCACGGGCGATCCTCCCCGCCCACCGGGGTGTGAGGTGCCCCTTTACCTTGCGGCCCTCGGGAAAGGAGCACTCGAGCACCAACAGATCGGCCCCCCGGCCGAGCTCCACCACCTCCTGACAGTAATCGGTGTCCCCTGAGTAGGCCAGCACCTTCCCGCCCTCTTCGATCCTATAGCCCACGCTGTACCGGGTGTGCTCCAGGGGATAGGTAGTGATGGCGAGGTCCTTGACCCTCCTCGTCCCGTAGAGGACCTCCTGCAGATGCAGCCTGAAGCTCTCTGCCCTCACCCAGTGGCCGTAGACCTGCTTCAGGCCCTCGTAATACCCCCTGAAGCCCTTCCCACCGAGGACGAAGAGCTCTTTTGTGCGGGGATCGATGCTGTACTTGCAGGC
>QMLK01000091.1 GCA_003646705.1 Deltaproteobacteria bacterium
CCTCCACATAATGGGCGAAGGACCGGCAAAGGATCGGCAGGATCTCGAAGCCGTCCCCCCAGAGGTGCTGTAAGAAGAGGAGCTGAAGTTCGACGGTGTGCTCGTTGCGGTGGAGGAACTCATCCTCCAGGGGATCGAAGGGGACCGCCTCCCTTATCTCCTCCACCAGGTCGCAGGCGGTCCGGAGGGCACCGAGGGGGGTCCTGAAGGCCTTCTCCGTCAGGGCAAAGGGCGCCTTCATGGGGAGGTGGCATGTACCGAAGATCACCACCAGGGAGGGGTGGTCCCCCTCGGCGAGGGCTCGATAGACCGAGGCGTAACAGGGGCCACCGCGGCCGAGATCTATGTGGGGCGCCACCACCCCCCTCAGGCCGTCGAGCCTCCGGGGTGAAGCCTCCTCGAGGAACCCCTCGAGGTAGCTGCGGAGCTCCGCCGGATCAGCGGGGTAACCCTTCCCGGCGAAGGCCGCCTCCCTCACCGGGGAGTCCTGCCAACGCCCCTTCAACTCCTGGAGGTGCTGCTGAAAGCGAGGGGTCTCCAGGAGGTAGTGCTCATCCAGGGTCCTGATCAGCTCCTCTATCCTCTCCCCGAAGATGATCTCACCGAAGCGCCGCATGTAGGCCACCTGGAGGTCCCGGAGGGTGTTTCTGCCGTCCAACTGCGCCGCCAAGAAGAAGGCCTCCTCGGACAGGAGCACCTCCGGGGAGATCCCCCAGGGGTCCCTCAGGGCCACCATCCTCCCCCTGCCCGTCTCCACCGGCAGGGCCTCTACGGGGCGCAGCTTGGGCAGTTCCACGGCTTGGAGTATCACACAAAGGCCTCCAGGGGGTCAAGGAAGGGCGGAGAAAGGTTGAACTCCGGCCTCCTTCGTGTTAACTTCTCGGCCATGGCGAGGGAGGACCTGCAGGAGGCCTACGACTGGCTTCGGCGAGCCCGGAGCAACTTCCTCAAGGCGAAGGCCTGCGTGGACGTGGAGGGGGTGGCCCTTGAGGACCTCTGTTTTGACCTCCACCAGGCCACCGAGTGGGCGTTGAAGGCCCTGCTGCTCTACCTTCAGCGGACGCCGCCGCCCCTTCACGACCTCGAGACCCTCCTTGGACAGATAGCCCAGGGGGGGATCCCCCTGCCCGAACTCGTGAAGGAGGTGGCCAAGCTGAACCGCTATTTTGCCCTGTCCCGTTACCCCAAGCTCCAGAACCCAGTGTCCAGACAGGACTTCTTCGAGGCCCTCGACCTGACCGAGGAGACGATCCGCTGGGTGGAAGAGGAGATGGTTGACAGGGGCCGAGGGCGCTGATTATCCTTTTTCAGCGGAGGTGATAGCGTATCCAGCGAGTAGAGGGTAAGACCACAGGTCTCAAAGCGAGCGAACTCAAGGCCCTGGAGAGGATCTACCGGCGGAGGGTCCCCCCGAAGGAGATAATCAGCAGGGAACTGGCCCGTTACCTCACCGAGCTTTCCCACCGTATAAAGAGACAGATAGGTCTGATAATAGACAGGGGGGGACAGATCTGCTTCGTCGTGGTGGGGGACCATCGGGAGATCGTCATCCCCGACCTCAGCCGCTGGAGGAGGGGGAAGGGCCGGTTGAGGGGCCTTCGGTGCGTCCACAGCCACCTGAAGCAGGAACCCCTTTCCCAGGACGACCTCACGGACTTAGCGCTGTTGCGCCTCGACCTCATGGTCGCCCTGGGGGTGGACGAGAGAGGGCTGCCGGGCCGCCTCTGGATGGCCTACCTGCTGCCCCAGAACAAGGAGGGCAGCATTTGGAGGGAGGAGTCCTTCAGGTCCTTCTACGAGCTGGAGCTGGACTTTCAGGAGTTCATCTCGTCGCTTGAAGACGAGCTCCACAGGGATTTCTCCGCCTTGGAGGTGGACGGCAAGGAGAAGGCCCTTTTGGTCAGCGTCGTCCCCCGCGGGGACCCCTACCCCATAGAGGAGTCCCTGGAGGAGCTGAAGGAGCTGGCCCGCTCGAGCGACCTTCAGGTGATCGGCACCATCGTACAGCGTCCCAGGGAGCTACATCCTCGCTACCTCATGGGCAGCGGCAAGGCCAAGGAGTTGGTGATCAAGGCCCTGCAGACCGGGGCCGACATCATCCTCTTCGACCAGAACCTCACCCCGGCCCAGGTCAACGCCTTGGCAGAGCTCACCGATCTGAAGGTGATAGACAGGACGCAGCTGATCCTGGACATCTTCGCCCGCCGGGCCCACACCCGTGAGGGGAAGGTGAAGGTGGAGCTGGCCCAACTGAAGTACCTCATGCCCCGCCTCGTGGGGAAGGGGACGGCCATGTCGAGGCTCATGGGCGGCATCGGCGGCCGCGGCCCGGGCGAGACCAAGCTCGAGGTCGATAGACGGCGGATAAAGGAGCGGATCCATCGCCTCGAGCGGGAGCTTCGGGAGTTGGCCAAGGGGAGGTGGCAGAGGCGCTCCAGGCGTCGACGCAGCTCCGTGCCCATCCTCTCCATCGTCGGCTACACCAACGTGGGCAAATCCACCTTGCTGAACGCCCTCACCGACAGCCGGGTGAAGGTGGAGGACAAGCTCTTCGCCACCTTGGACACCTCAAGCCGCAGGCTCCGCTTCCCCAGGGAGCGGGAGGTCATCATCACCGACACCGTGGGCTTCATCAGGAACCTGCCCCCAGATCTCCTGGATGCCTTCCGTTCCACGCTGGACGAGCTTCAGGACGCCGACCTGCTGCTTCACGTCATAGACGTATCCAGCCCCCACTTCGAGGACCAGATGGAGGCGGTGGAGGAGCTGTTGCGAGAGTTGGACCTCGGACGCAAGCCCGTGCTGCGGGTCTTCAACAAGATGGACATGGTGGATGAAGAGTTCGCCCAGAGGATCGCCGCCCGCTACGGCGGTGTGGCTGTCTCGGCCCTGAGGAGGGAGACGTTGCTGCCCCTTCTGGCCAGGGCCGAGGAGATCCTATGGGGTACAAGGATCGTAGAGGAGGTGGCCCTTGCAGGAGATCACAGAGGCGATAGAGGCCCTGAGAGGACGGTCCTTCACGGCTGAGTACGCCCCCGACAGGGAGAAGGCCAAGGAACGAATCCTTGAGTGGGTCCCTCCGGGGGCCACCGTGGGGGTGGGGGGATCGGTCACTGTGAGGGATCTCGGAGTCCTCGAGGAGCTGGCCTCCAGAGGCTGCCGGGTCCTGGACCACTGGCGGGAGGGCCTTCAGCCGGAGGAGATCGCGGAGATAAGGCGCGGTCAACTCCTGTCGGACGTCTTCCTCACCAGCGCCAACGCCCTTACGCTTGAGGGAGAGGTGGTCCTTGTGGACGGTGTGGGCAATCGCGTGGCGGCCACCGCCTTCGGCCCCCGGCAGGTGATCGTCGTGGTCGGGAAGAACAAGCTGGTAAAGGACCTCTCCGCGGCCTGGCAGAGGATCAGGGAGAGGGCCGCCCCGGAGAACGCCCGCCGCTTGGGCAGAAGGCTGCCCTGCACCCAAGGGGGGCTCTGCAAGGACTGCCGCTCCCCCCAGAGGATATGCAGGATCTACTTAGTGGTGGCCTTCAAACCCGCCCAGAGCGACTTCAGGGTCCTGATCGTAGGGGAAGACCTGGGGTACTAACCGTAAGAGGGGACCGAGGGGGCCGTCTCCATGGCCACCTTCCCCGACAGATCGTTGTAAGCGCTCCGCAGACGCTGGGCGATCAACTTGACCAGGTTCTTCAAGAGGATAACCCCGTCCGAAGGCTCCCGTTCGAGGACCCTCTCCACCGCCTCCCGAGGGACCCTCAAGACCTTACAGGGGGCCATACACTTGGCCGTCGTGGCGTACACGTAGGGCTCCACCAACGCCGACAGTCCAAAGACCTCCCCGGGGGTGCTCACCATGAAGTGGACGCCACCGTGATCCCCCTCTGCGATGAGCACATCCACCCTGCCCTCTTCCAGTACGAAGAAGTTCTCGGCCTCCTCACCGCTCCGAAAGAGGTCTGCCCCGACCTCGCAGGACTCTTCCTCAGAAACGGCGGCTATCTCCTCCAGGGCCCTCTGACTTACACCCTTGAAGAGTTCTGCCTCCTTGATGATCATCTCTTTCACCTCCTCCCCTTGGGATTATTGCGCATTTTTGGGGACTGTCAAGGAGCTTTTTTGAAAAACGGAAAAAGCTTTGAAAAATGCCCGTTTTTGCCATATTTTTGCCCTTTGAAAAAATTCAAGGTAAATTATCGCCCCCATGGCCTTCCGCTTTCGGTTGATCAAAGAGACCCCTTGGGGGAGGGTCGGGGAGATCGAGACGCCCCATGGCAAGGCTCAGACCCCCCTCTTCATGCCCGTGGGCAGCCATGGGAGCGTGAAGACCTTGAGCCCGAGGGACTTGGAGGAGCTGGGGGTAGAGGTGGTGCTGGCCAACGCCTACCACCTCTATCTGCGGCCCGGGGTGGAGGTGATAGAGTCTCTGGGGGGGCTTCACGCCTTCATGGGCTGGCGGGGCCCCATCCTCACCGACAGCGGCGGCTACCAGATCTTCAGCCTCTGCAACTTCAGGGAGGTCCTTCCCGAAGGGGTCCAGTTCCGCTCCCACCTGGATGGGTCGCTACACTTCCTCACCCCCGAAAGGGTCGTACAGATCCAGGAGGCCTTGGGGGCCGACATCATCATGAGCCTGGACGAATGTCTGCCCTACCCCGTGGAGAGGCAGAGGGCAGAGGCCTCCGTGGAGCTCACCACCCGATGGGCCAAGAGGGGAAAGGCCGCCAGGCGCGGAGAGGCGGCCCTCTTCGGCATCGTCCAGGGCAGCGTCTACAAGGAGCTGCGTCGCCAGAGCGTAGAGGGGCTCCTGGAGATAGGCTTCGACGGATACGCCATAGGTGGACTGAGCGTAGGAGAGGAGAAGGCCCTGACCTACGAGATGGTGGAGTACACCTGTGGGCTGCTGCCCAAGGACCGTCCCCGCTACCTCATGGGGATGGGGACCCCCGAGGACCTGGTGGAGGGGGTCATGAGGGGGGTGGACATGTTCGACTGCGTGCTGCCCACCCGCTGCGCCCGCACCGGAGAGCTCTTCACCCCTTTTGGGAAGATGAACATCAAGAACGCCCGCTACAGCCGCGACCCCTCCCCCATAGACCCGGGCTGCATTTGTTACACCTGCAGGAACTTCTCCCGCGCCTACCTGAGGCACCTCTTCCTGTCCAGGGAACTCCTTGCCTACTGGCTCAACACCGTCCACAACCTCCATTACTACCTGGAGCTCATGCGTGAGGTCCGTCGGGCCCTCGCCGAGGACCGCTTCGAGGACTTCTACCGCCGGTTTTACCAGAGGAGGACCGAGGCTTGAGATACAGCCCCTACCATGGTATCTTCATGCCAGCAAC
>QMLK01000092.1 GCA_003646705.1 Deltaproteobacteria bacterium
CCCTTGGGGTGAACCTTGGGATAAACGCCCTCTTTTGCATCGCCCTTCTGCCATGAAGGGGCTGCCGCCCCAGCTTCACCTGCGCAATCTGGCCAGGCAAGGGGGGGCCTTGCTCGCCCTGAGGCTCCTGGTGGGGTGGCGCCACCTCGGCAGATGGACCCTGAGGGACGGTCTCAGGACCATACCGGTGGCGGCAGGCTCCGTGGGGATGGGCTGCATAGGTTTCCCGTATCACCCCGTGATCGAGGTGACCAGCAAGTGCAACCTCTCCTGTATCCACTGCCACGTGGGGTCCTCCTCCCTGGGGGTGAGCCCTCCCTTTGAGGAGCTCGCCCGGCTCATCAGGGGGATCAGCCAGATCCCCGAGTTCCGGATGGTGGTCTTCACCGGGGGAGAGCCCCTGGTGAGGGAGGACCTGCCGGAGCTCGCCCGGGTGGCCAAGGGGGTGGGACTGCCGGTGGTTATCGCCACCAACGCCACCCTCATCGACGACGGGACGGCCAGGGTGCTCCGCAGAAGCGGGGTGGTGGGAGCCGCCATAAGCCTCGACGCCGTCGACCCCGGACTTCACGACAGGATCCGGGGCAAGAGGGGGACCTTCGAAAAGGTGATGCGGGGCATCGAGGCCTGTCAGAGGGCGGGCATCGTGGTCCAGATCAACATAACGGCCATGAAGGAGAACGCCGATCACATCGCCGAGGTCCTCCGCTGGAGCCACCGTAGGGGGGCCGAGATAGGGCTGGTGTACCAACTGGTGCCGGTGGGCAGGGGCGAAAGGATCAGGGACAGGGCCCTCCTGGTGGAGGAGAACCGCAGGTTGATGCGCACCCTCAGGGAGGTCCAGCGGGAGATAAAGACGGTCTTCGAGCCCGTGGCCTCGCCCCAGTATTGGGCTTACCTCCTGGCCTCAGGGAGCTCTAACTTGGGCAGGAGGCTGGGGGGCTGGACCTTCCGCGGGTGCACCGCTGGATGGGGGATGCTCTACGTGAAGGCCGATGGGGATGTCTGGCCCTGCCCCTTCGTGCCGCTGTCGGCCGGCAACGCCTTCGAGGGGGACATCGGCGAGATCTGGCGGAAGGGCGAGGTCTTTCGGCTGCTGAGAGATCGCCGAAACCTCAAAGGTAGCTGCGGTTCCTGCCGTTGGCGGGAGGTCTGCGGGGGCTGCAGGGGGAAGGCCCTCGCCTATTCGGGGGATCTCCTGGCCGAGGACCCTACCTGCTTCGTCAGGGAGGATTACCCTTCTTCCCTTTAGCCCTATCCCTCAGGCGGCAGAAGTTGCACAGCTCCGTGGTGGTGGGGAAGCCACAGCTTTGGCAGGGCTGAAGCCGCGGCTCCTCCTCCCTGAAGAGGTGTCTCACCCTGAGGAAGTTCTGGTAGAACCTCAGCTTGGCCCCTGGTGAGCGTTCCTCCAGTTGGTTCCAGAGGTCCTTGTAGAAGAGGGAGGTGGCCCCCCGGCTGAAGGGGCACTCCTCGAGGATGTAATCTATGCCTCGGCTTATGGCGTAGGCGGCCATCTCCCGCTCCGTGCACAACACCAAGGGCTTCGTCCTCGGTGCAAGACCCGGGGCCGCTGGGAGCCTCGGGGCCTGTCTCGATAGGTATCCCTCCTTCCAGTCGAGCACGTTCCCGAAGAGGGTGGCCACCTCGTCGTCCAGGTTGTGGCCGGTCACCAGCACCCGTCCCCCCTCGTAGGCCGCCTTGTTCATCAGGTAACGCTTCACCATGCCGCAGATGGAGCAGGGGGGGCGACGGTCGAGGCGCGCGAGCTCCGGGATCCCTAGACCGGAGAAATGGTCGGCCACCCGTTCCACCCGAAGCTCCAAGCCTCGGGCTTCAGCGAAGCGACGCGCGGCCTCCTCGGACCGATCCGAATAGTCGCCGATGCCCAAGTGGATGTAGAGGCCCCCGGCCTCAAACCCCAACTCTCCGAGGAGGTCCCACACGGAGAGGCTGTCCTTTCCGCCCGAGACCGCCACAAGGGGGCGCTCCCCGGGTTGCAGCAACCGGTAGTCCTTGATGGCCTTCTTGACCCTCCGCCTGATGAACTCCTGGAGGCACCCCTCGCACAGGGCGATGTTGTGGGATCTGAGCCTGATGACGGCCCTCTGACCGCACATTCGGCAGCGCATCTCAGCCCCCCGAGACCACTGGTATTACCTTCACCTCCCCCCGCTGCAAGGGCTGATCCAGGGGCAAGAGCTTGCCGTCCTTGACCAGCAGGACCTCCTCCTCCCTCAGGCCCAGTTCCCGGAGGATCTTGAAGCCGTCCACCTTCCCCTCGAAGGCGTATCGCTTCCCCTGATAGGTGACGGTGACCATGGAGGTATTTGTAACACGGCCCTTTGACCTTTAGCAAATGGACAAGGGGCGAGGCCTTGGGCTATCATCAGCGCAAAAACCGAGGAGGTAGGGATGGAGAGGACCCTCGCCATTGTGAAGCCCGACGGAGTGAGGAAGGGACTGATCGGGGAGGTGATCAGGCGTTTTGAGGCGGAAGGCCTGAGGGTCGTTGCCTTGAAGATGCTGCAGATGAGCAAGGAGGAAGCCGAGGGTTTCTACGCGGTGCACCGGGGCAAGTCCTTCTACGAGGGCCTTACCCGGTTCATGTCCAGCGGCCCCGTGGTGGTGATGGTCCTGGAGGGCGAAGGGGCCATAGAGCGGGTGAGGGGGATCATGGGGGCGACCGACCCCCAGAAGGCCGCCCCCGGGACCATCCGGAGGCTCTACGCAGACAACGTCCAGGAGAACATAGTGCACGGTTCGGACTCCCCGGAGAGCGCTGCCTTCGAGATCCCCTATTTCTTCAGCGCCATAGAGATCTGTAGCTGATGGGCCGCAAGAAGGGACCCCACTGGCACGGCCACAGGGCCCGCTTGAGGGAACGATTCAGGAGGGCCGGGGAGGTGGCCCTGGCGGACTACGAACTCCTGGAGCTGTTGTTGACCTATGCCATCCCCCGTCGGGATGTGAAGCTTCAGGCCAAGGCGCTCCTTGAGCGCTTCGGGTCCTTGGCCGGGGTGTTGGCCGCCCCGGAGGACGAACTGCAGCAGGTGGAGGGGATAGGGCCTTCTGCCTCCTTGCTCATCCGGCTGGTCAAGGAGTTGGGGGCGGCCTCCCTGGCGGGGGAGCTGAAGGGGAGGGATCTGGTCAACTCGCCCGAGCGTGTGGTGGCCTTCGCCCGCATGAAGTTCGGCGCCGAGAGGGAGGAGCACTTCGCCGTGCTCTACCTCAATGCCAAGAACGAGCTGATCGACGTAGAGGTAATGCAGAGGGGCACGGTGGACAGGGCCGTCGTCTACCCCAGGCAGGTGGCCGAGGGGGCCTTGAGGAGGGGGGCATCGGGGGTGATCTTGCTGCACAACCACCCGAGTGGCCACCCTGATCCCTCCCCCGAGGACAGGGTCCTGACGGGGCAGGTGGCCATGGCCCTTCGACCCCTGGAGATCAGGTTGCTCGATCACCTGATCGTGGCCCAAGGTGGCCACTTCAGCTTCAGGGAGAAGGGCCTCCTTTAAGCCAAATTGAGGAGGGACCTATGGATCTGCTCGAGGCCATGGAGGGGAGGAAAAGCATCAGGGCCTTCAGGGAGGAGCCGGTGCCCAGGGAGGTGATCGAGGAGCTGCTGAGGTACGCCTCACGAGCCCCTTCGGCCCTGAACCTGCAGCCTTGGGAGGTGGTGGTGGTCTCCGGGAGGAGGAAGGAGGAGCTATCGCGGAGGTTGCTCGAGGCCTATCGCCGGAGGAGGATAGGCTGTGGCCCAGGGATGGCCGTACCCCTACCCATCAGGTTTTCGCGCAGGATAAGCAAGATGGTGGACAAGATGGGGCCGTCGGTCAAGGCGATGGGGCATTCCCTTGACGATTTCGTAAACGAGGGCAGCTGCAACTTCTACGGCGCCCCTGTCGCCCTGCTGTTGTTGATGGACGAGGTATTCCCGAAGGGCCGTTTGGTGGATTTGGGGATCTTCCTCGGGTATCTGCTGCTGGCGGCCCATGCCCTCGGGCTGGGTGCGTGCCCCATAGGCCTCATAACCTCCTACGAGGACGTGATCAGGGAGGCCCTTGCAATAGAGGGCAAGAGGGTGATCGTGGGAGTGGCCCTCGGTTATCCTGACCCCGAGAGCCCCATCAACCTCGTAAGGACCGACCGGGAGGGGTTGGAGGAGTTTGCCACCTTCCTGGGGGCTTAAAGGATGCCCTTCTGCTTCAGGAACTCGAGGCCCTCGATGATCTCCCCCTTGGTGGCCGGCGGATGGATCTCCATCACCTTCACGACGCCCTCGGGCAAGAGGTCCCTGACCATGTCGAAGTCTATGGAGCCCTTGCCCGGGGGGAGGTGGTCCTTCAGGCCGTCGGCGTCGTGCAGATGCACCCCCACGATCCTCTGGCAGTAGCGCTCAAGCAGCTCCCTGTGCTTCACCGCCCCCAGGGTCTCCAGCACATGGGCGTGGCCCACGTCGTGCCAGTAGCCGATGGGGGCCCCGGAGAACTCCTCGAGGATCCGCCCTATCTCCTCCCCCAGGGGGAACTCGTGGAGGTGGTAGCGGTTCTCTATCCCCACCTCTACGCCGAGGGATTCCGCCCTCTTGAGGATCGGTTCGAGGCAGAGCAAGATGGCGTCCAGGTGCCTCGGGGCCCTGGAGGCCCGGAGCGCCAGGTAGCGCTCGAGCTCCTCCTGTCCCCATCGTCCCTCCCTGAAGGCCTCATGGGGTTTCAACTCGTCGTCCATCTCCATGTAGCCCAGGTGTAGCACCACCGCCTTTACCTCCAACTCATGGGCCATCTCCAAGGTGCGACAGGTCCACCGTACGGCCTCCTTCCGTTCGCCGGCGTCCAAGGAGGCCAAGTTGAAGGCATCCCCCGAGGCCTTGTAGGGTGGCAGCGGGTCGGGCACGGGGCAGAAGTTGTGGAGGCTCACGGCCCTTGGGGCCCCGTTTCTGAGGCTGGGGAGCAGCTCCTCGAGGAGCTCGGGGGTTATACGGAAGTCGAGCTCCACGGCCTCAAGGCCCATCCTCAGGATAGGCGCCAGGAGTTCTGCCGCCGTCCTCGCCCCCTGTTTCATACCCCACACCGTGGACAGGGCCATCATCTCAGACCTCCAGCTCCTCGGCCCAGGCCTCCAGATCCCTCAGGGCCCGTTCCACCAACAGGGCCCTGCGGCGTTCCTTGTTCTTGACCCGTTCCTCCAAGGGCGGAAACAGCCCGAAGTTGACCCCCATGGGCTGGTACTGGGAGGTAAAGCGGTTGGTGATGTGGCCTACCAG
>QMLK01000093.1 GCA_003646705.1 Deltaproteobacteria bacterium
ACGCCCTCGATGGCCACCACCCTCGCCCCCTCCGCGGCCGCCCCTTGGAGCCCCTCCAGCAGGCCCTCGAGCAAGGAGGGGTCCATGGCGTTGAGCCGTTGCGGTCTGTTCAGGGTGAGATAACAGATCCCCTCTTCCATCCTCCTGAGGACCGCCTTCCCCATCTGTCACCTCCTTTTTGAGGAAGCTTATGTCAAGGCCTCCCCCGGGTCAACGCTTGACCTTCCGCTGCCCGCAGATACAATGGAGCCCATGGCCCGGTACCTCTTCAGGCGCCTCCTCACCATGGTGCCATTGCTGCTCGGGATCACCATGATCTCCTTCGCAGTGATCCACCTCGCCCCTGGGGAGCCCACGGGCCTTCAGGCCGAGTTCAACCCCAAGATCACCAAGGAGGCCCGGGAGCGCTTGAGGGCCTACTACGGCCTGGATAAACCGCTCCATATCCAGTACCTCCTCTGGCTTAAAAGGGTGGCTACCCTCGATCTCGGGCGCTCCTTCAGCCCGGACCGAAGGCCCGTGAGCGAGAAGATCCTGGAACGGCTGCCCATCACCGTGACCATCAACCTGCTGTCCATGCTCCTGATCATCCTCGTGGCCATCCCCATCGGGGTCTACTGCGCCACCCACCAGGGCTCCTTCGGCGATCGGGCCCTCACCGTCTTCGTCTTCGTGGGCTACGCCACTCCCACCTTCTGGCTGGCCCTGTTGTTGATGCTGCTGTTCGGCGTGAAGCTCGGCTGGCTCCCCATCTCGGGGATCAGGTCCCTGGTGGGCTACGAGGCCATGGGCCCCTTGGAAAAGGCCATCGACATGGGCAGGCACCTGCTGCTGCCGGTCTTGGTTTCCGCCTTCGGCGGCCTGGCGGGCCTCAGCCGCTACATGCGGACGAGCCTCCTGGAGGTCATAAGGCAGGACTACATCACCGCGGCCCGGGCCAAGGGCCTGCCGGAGGGCAAGGTCATCTACAAGCACGCCTTGAGGAATGCGCTGCTGCCGGTGATAACCATCCTGGGCCTCTCGGTGCCTGGGTTGATCGGCGGAAGCGTCATCTTCGAGACCATCTTCTCCATCCCTGGGATGGGCCAATTGTTCTTCTACAGCGTCATGGCCAGGGACTACCCGGTGGTGATGGGGATGCTGGTGATCGGGGCGGTGCTGACGCTCGTGGGGAACCTGTTGGCCGACCTGGCCTACGCGTGGGCCGATCCGCGGATCAGGGTGGGATGATGTTCTGGAGGAGGCTCCTGGAGAACAAGCTCGCCGTGGCAGGGGGGGTGATCGTCTCGGTCCTGTTGGCGGCGTCGCTGCTTGCCCCCTTCATCGCCCCCTACGATCCCGCCCAGATCCACGTGGATCGGGTGTTGGTCCCCCCTTGCAAGGAACACCCCCTGGGGACCGACCAGTTGGGCAGGGACGTCCTGAGCCGCATCATATGGGGCGGGAGGATATCGCTCCTG
The DNA here is from genome assembly GCA_003646705.1 of Deltaproteobacteria bacterium. Lineage (GTDB taxonomy): Bacteria > Desulfobacterota > B13-G15 > B13-G15 > B13-G15 > B13-G15. Next base: position 1,461 of record QMLK01000093.1, read on the forward strand.
GTGGGCTTCGTAGCGGTGGGGATAGCCACCGCCATCGGGGTGGTCCTGGGGGCCGTGGCCGGCTATTACGGCGGCTGGGTGGACGGGCTGATCATGCGCCTGGTGGACGTGATGCTCTGCTTTCCGGCCTTCTTCCTCATCTTAGCGGTGGTGGCCCTTCTTGAGCCGAGCATCTGGAACATCATGGTGGTGATAGGGTTGACGAGCTGGATGGGGGTGGCGAGGCTGGTGAGGGCCGAGTTCCTATCGCTCAAGGAGAGGGACTTCGTGCTCGCGGCCCGAAGCCTCGGGGCCAGCCCCGCAAGGATCATCTTCGTCCACATCCTGCCCAACGCCATGGGCCCTGTGTTCGTCTCGGCCATCCTCGGGATCGGCAGCGCCATCCTCACCGAGTCCGCTTTGAGCTTCCTCGGCATCGGGGTCCAGCCCCCCACCCCCAGCTGGGGCAACATGCTCACTGCCGGCAAGGACCACCTGGAGATCGCCTACTGGCTGTCGCTCTTCCCGGGATTGGCCATCCTGCTGACGGTCCTCGGCTACAACCTCCTCGGCGAGGGGATAAGGGACGCCTTGGACCCGAGGCTGCGGGACTAAAGGCGGCTGTACCTCCACAGGTAGTCCAGCCCGGACCAGACCGTGAAGAAGAGGGCGAGGTAAAGGACATAGGTCCCGAGGCGGTGGGGATCGATGGAGAAGTAAGGATGGTGGAGGATGAGGAGGTTGGCCGCCGCAAGCTGCAGCAGGTTCTTCACCTTCCCGAGCCAGGAGGCGGCAATGATCACCCCTCGGGAGGCGGCGATCCCCCGCAGGGTGGTGATGGCGAGCTCCCGGGCCACGATCACGGCCACGGCCCAGGTCGGCACCCGCCCCAAGGGGATGAGGAAGATGAGGGCGGTGACCAGGAGGAGCTTGTCGGCCATGGGGTCCAGAAGCTTGCCCAAGGGGGTGACGGTTCCCCTTCGCCTGGCCAGGTACCCGTCCAAGGTGTCGGTGATGGCCGCGACCAGGAAGAGGGCCGCCGCGACGAGGTTGGGGGCCCTGCCGGGGGAGAGCAGCAGAAGGGCCACCACTGGGATCACCCCTATGCGGAAGAGGGTGAGCTTGTTGGAGAGGTTCCAAAAGCCCGCCTTACCTTGCATAACTCCTCCTGAAACGGCTGTAGTACCTCAGGACCTTCTGTACATAGGCCCTCGTCTCGGGATAATCCGGTACGGCCCCTAACTCCTCTACGATCCCCTCCCCGGCGTTGTACGCCGCCAAGGCCAGGGTGAGGTCGCGAAACTTCACCAGGAGGTGCTTCAGATACTTCACCCCCGCCTCGATGTTCTGAGAGGGGTCGAAGGGGTCGGCTACCCTGAGGAGGGAGGCGGTCTCCGGCATCAGTTGCATCAGGCCTTGGGCCCCCTTGGTGGAAACGGCCTTGGGATTGAACTCGGATTCGACCTTGATCATCGCCTTCACAAGGGCCGGGTCCACTCCATATCGTTCACAAACTCGCTCTATTATGGGATCATAGTCCTCTGGACGCCAGGGGCCCTCGCGGAGATAGAAGCGATAAGGGCCCTCGGTGGGGGCGTTGCTGAAGTGAGTCACCCCCTGGGGATCGATGTAATAATAGATGTCAGCCCAGATGGGACTGGGCAGGAGCAACAGGAGCAGTATCAGCCCTAAAGGAGACATGGAGCAGCTAGATTATAGCGCAACCCTCTCGAGGGAGAAACGGTGAGCAAGAAGAAGGCCGACGGACTCAAGAGCCAATACTACTCCATCATCCTGGACAGCATAGCCGACGGTGTCTTCACCGTAGACCGGAGGTGGCGGATCACCTCCTTCAACAAGGCCGCGGAGCGGATAACGGGCTTCTCCCGAGAGGAGGCCATCGGACAGTTCTGTTACGAGATCTTCCGCAGCGACCAGTGCTTTGAGCGCTGCCCCCTCAGGGAAACCATGGAGACGGGACGTGAGATCGTCAACCGTGAGGTCCAGATCTTGGACCGCTTCAACCGCGAGGTGCCCCTCAGCGTGAGCACGGCCCTGCTGAGGGACGAAAGGGGCAGGGTCATCGGCGGGGTGGAGACCTTCAGGGACCTGTCGGCCCTGAAGGAGTTGGAGGGGGAGGTGAAGGAGAAGTACTCCTTCGGGGACATCGTCAGCCGCAACCCCAGGATGCTCGAGATCTTCAAGATACTGCCCGAGGTCGCCTCGAGCGATGCCACCGTCTTGATCGTGGGCGAAAGCGGCACCGGCAAGGAACTCCTGGCCCAGGCCATTCACGACCTCAGCCCGCGTAGGGAGGGCCCCTTGGTGAAGGTGAACTGCGCTGCGGTGCCCGAGACCCTGCTCGAGAGCGAGCTCTTCGGCTACGTCAAGGGCGCCTTCACCGACGCCAAGAGGGACAAGCCGGGCCGCTTCAAGCTGGCAGAAGGCGGCACGGTGTTCCTGGACGAGATCGGAGATATGCCCTTGGCGCTTCAGGCCAAACTGCTCCGGGTCCTGGAGTCCAAGGAATACGAGCCCCTCGGGGCCACCCATACGGAGAGGGCCGATGTCAGGGTCTTGGCAGCCACCAACAAGGACTTGGAGGAGATGGTGAAGGAGGGCACCTTCAGGGAGGACCTCTTTTACCGCCTCAACGTCTTCAAGATAGAACTCCCCCCTCTGCGGGAGCGCAAGGAGGATATACCGCTGTTGCTGGAACACTTCATCGAGAGGTTCAACCGCAAGACGGGAAAGGAGATAAAGGGACTCACCGAGGAGGCCCTCAGGCTGTTGCTCGATCACCCCTGGCCGGGCAACGTCAGGGAGCTGCAGAACGTGATCGAGCACGCCTTCATCCTCTGCAAAGACCGCTGGATAAAACCCGAACACCTGCCCCAATACCTCCAGGCCCCTCCCTCCACCCCTCCAAGGGGGTCCCTCCGGGAGGTGGAAAGGGAGCTGATAGAAAAGGCCCTCCGCCGCCACGGCGGAAACATCACCGAGGCAGCCCGAGAACTGGGCATCCACCGCACCACCCTCTGGAGGAAACTGAAAAGATACCACCTCCTTTGATGCATTTAGCAACTTTGTAGCTTTTTGCAACAAGACCCGAGGTCATGGAGGGGACTGCGCCCCTGGTTTTTGTTGCGATTTGCAACAAAAGAGGGATGGTCGTTCTCCATCCGAGCGAGGAAACTTCAGGTTTTTCCCTCTCGTGGGGGATGGCACGGTTTATGCCTTTAGTTCAGTGTGAAGGTCGCCATCCCCTTATATAGGGACCGGGTCGCACCGCGGCTGGGCTTCGCAAGGGAGGCCTTGGTGGTGACCTTCAGAGGGAGGAAGGAGGAGAAGAGGGAGGTCGTTGACCTCTCGGCGGTGCCGCCTCTGGAGGTCCCGAGGCTTTTGGCGGAAAAGGGGGTGACGGTGCTCATAGCGGGGGGGGTGGAGGGACCTCTGGCCAGCATGCTGCGGGCTCATCGCATCGAGGTGATATGGGGGATCATCGGTGAGGTGGAGGACGTGCTGGCGTTGTACCGCTCCGACGGTCTTCGTGCAGGGATGGGCCCTTGTCGTAGGAGGCGGAGGAGCGGAGGTGGTTGTCGAAGGCTTTGATGGTGCTTAGTTTTTAACCTTAAAGGAAAGGAGGTGAGGCAGATGCCTTGGGGCGATGGTACTGGTCCAATGGGATTGGGGCCTATGACGGGAAGAGCTGCCGGCTTTTGTGCCGGCTATCCTGTACCCGGATACCTCAACCCCATGGTCCCGGGCCGAGGGTGGTGGGGCCGGGGCCGAGGGTGGGGGTTCTGGGCCACGGGC
>QMLK01000094.1 GCA_003646705.1 Deltaproteobacteria bacterium
CCCCTAAGGTCTTGTGGCCCCCTCTGTTGCCCCGGGCCACAAGACCTTAGGGGTCATGCTCCCCTATACACCCCTGCACCACCTGCTGATGTCCGATGGCCTTGAGTGCTTGGTGATGACCAGCGGCAACGTGAGCGATGAGCCCATCGCCTACAAGGACGCTGAGGCCCTGGAAAGGCTCAGGGGGATCGCCGACTACTTCCTGGTCCACAACCGCGCCATCCACATGCGCTGTGACGATTCGGTCCTGAAGCCCTTCCGAGGGGCCCCCCTCTTCATCAGGCGCTCTCGGGGCTACGTCCCCCATCCCGTGAAGCTGAGGTGGGGGGGCAGGATGGTGCTGGCCTGCGGGGCGGAGCTGAAGAACACCTTCTGCCTGACCAAGGGGGAGTACGCCTTCGTGGGTCATCACATCGGCGACCTGGAGAACTTCGAGACCCTGAGGTCCTTCCAGGAGGGGATCGAGCACTTCAAGCGCCTCTTCGAGATAGAGCCGGAGGTGGTGGCCTACGACCTGCACCCCAACTACCTCTCCACCCGCTACGCCTTGGAGCTCGACCTGCCGAAGGTGGGGGTGCAGCACCACTTCGCCCACGCCTTGAGCTGCATGGCTGAGCACGGCCTCGAAGGGCCGCTTCTGGCCGCCGTAATGGACGGCACGGGCTACGGGACCGATGGCGCCGTATGGGGTTGCGAGTTCCTGGAGGTGACCCTTGGAGGCTACAGGCGCCTGGGGCATCTCCGTTACATACCCATGCCCGGGGGCGAGAGGGCCATCAAGGAGCCCTGGAGGATGGCCGCGGTCTATCTCGAGAGGGCCTTGGGGGATCTTTCGAGCCTGATGGCGCCCTTCCTTCGGCATCTACCGATGGATAGGTGGGAGCTGCTGAGGAAGGCCGTCCGAGCGGGTATCAACGCCCCCCTTTGTTCCAGCATGGGGAGGCTCTTTGACGCCGTGAGTTCCCTCCTGGGGGTGCGACAGGAGGTCAACTACGAGGGACAGGCGGCCATAGAGCTTGAGCAGTTGGCCGAGGAGGCCGAGGGCCGCTATCCCTTCTCCGTCCTGGAGGGGGAGGGGTCCTTTGTGTTCGATCCCGATCCCCTCATCGTGGCGGTGGCAGAGGAGATCCAACGGGGGACCCCGCCAGGGGTCATCTCCATGCGCTTTCACAGGACCGTGGCGGAGATGGTGATGGAGGCCCTGAGGAGGATGAGGGATGAAAGCGGCCTTCAGGAGGTCGTCCTGAGCGGCGGTGTCTTCCAGAACCTGCTCCTCCTCAGGCTGATCTGTGAGGGACTGGAGCGAGACGGCTTTAGGGTGTACCTTCAGAGGCAGGTTCCCCCCAACGATGGGGGGATCTCCTTGGGGCAGGCCCTTTACGCCCTTTGTAACGGCGGAGGTTAGGATGTGTCTCGGCATACCGTGCAAGGTGGTCTCGAAGGGCGGCGACTTCGCCGAGGTGGACTTCGGGGGGGTGAAGAGACAGGTGAGCCTCCTCTTCTGCCCTGAAGCGGAGGTGGGGGACTACGTGCTGGTGCACGTGGGCTTCGCCATCCAGAGGCTTGAGGAGGAGGACGCCCTTCAGACCCTGAGGCTATTGCAGGAGTTGGGGGAGCAGTACCTTGAACTGGAAGAGGGAGGAGCCTGAGGCCGCTCGGGCCCTCGTGAAGGAGATAGCACGGCTGGTCGAGGGACCGCTGCGGCTCATGGAGGTCTGTGGGACCCACACCGTCTCCATCTTTCGGGCGGGGATCAGGGCCATGATGCCGCCTGGGCTGGAGCTCATCTCGGGGCCCGGTTGTCCGGTCTGCGTCACCCCGACGGGAGAGATCGACCGGGCCGTGGAGCTCGCCCGAAGGCCGGAGGTGGTGCTCTTGACCTTCGGTGACCTGATGCGGGTACCAGGCAGCCGGGGGTCCCTGGCCCAGGCCAGGGCCGAAGGGGCGGACGTGAGGGTGATCCTGTCGCCCCTTGACGCGGTGGCGGTGGCAGAAGGGGAGCCTCGGAAGAAGGTCGTCTTCTTCGCGGTGGGCTTCGAGACCACCTCTCCGGCCATCGCCTGGGCGGTGAAGGAGGCCCGCCGGAGGGGGCTCGAGAACTTCTACCTCTTGCCCTGCCAGCGTTTGATCCCCCCGGCCATAAGGGCCCTGCTCTCGGCCGGCCGCACAGGGGTGGATGGCTTTATCCTCCCAGGGCATGTGAGCGTCATCATCGGAAGGGCCCCCTATCTCTTCATCGCCCGAGAGTTCGGCCTCCCGGGGGTGATCACGGGCTTTGAGCCCCTGGACATCCTGGAGGGGATCTTGATGTTGCTGAGGCAGAAGAAGGAGGGCCGGGCGGCCATAGAGATCCAGTACCGCCGCGCCGTGAAGGAGGAGGGCAATCCCTTGGCCCTTGGGCTCATGGAGGAGGTCTTTCGGCCGGCCGATGCCCGCTGGAGGGGCCTTGGTTCCATCCCGTCAAGCGGCCTCCTGCTGAGGGATGGCTTCTCGGAGATGGACGCCGTCCAGGCCTTCGACCTCCCCTACGAGGAGGTGAAGGACCCCCCTGGGTGCCTCTGCGGCGAGATCCTTCAGGGGTTGAAGAGACCCCCAGACTGCCCCCTCTTCGGAAGGGGCTGCACCCCCGAGGCCCCCATAGGGCCTTGCATGGTCTCCTCGGAGGGGACCTGTGCCGCCTACTACAAGTACGGAGGGATATCGGCATGACGGGCAAGGTCCTCTTGGCCCACGGCGCCGGCGGGAGGATGACCCATCAGTTGATTCGGGAGCTGTTCCTGCCCGCCCTTGGCAATGAGGTCCTTGAGGCCCTGGAGGACAGCGCCGTGCTCGACCTCGAAGGGGGTCGCCTCGCCTTCACCACCGACTCTTACGTGGTCAAACCCCTCTTCTTCCCCGGGGGCGATATCGGACGCCTCGCCCTCTGTGGCACCGTGAACGACCTGGCCATGATGGGTGCCCGACCCTTGGGGATCTCGGCCTCCTTCATCCTCGAGGAGGGCTTCCCCTTGGAGGACCTCGAGAAGGTCCTCCGCTCCATGCGGCAGGCGGCCGAGGAGGCCGGGGTTAAGGTGGTCAGCGGCGACACCAAGGTGGTGGAACGGGGGGCTGCCCAGGGCCTCTACATAACCACAGCGGGGGTGGGCCTGGTCCCCGAAGGCATCGAGATCCGCGGTTCGGGGGCGAGGCCAGGGGACCTGGTCATCGTCAGCGGTCCCCTGGGGGACCACGAAGTAGCGGTCTTGGTGGCCAGGGGGGACTTCTCCCTGGAGGGGGAGGTCCGGAGCGACTGCGCCCCCTTGAACGGCCTGGTGGAGGCCATGATCTCGGCCTCTCGGGAGATCCACGCCCTGAGGGACCCGACCCGGGGCGGCCTTGCCACCACCCTGTGGGAGATAGCGAGGGCCTCGGGGGTGGGGGTCCTCCTCGAGGAGGAGAGCATCCCCATAAGGGAGGAGGTGAGGGGGGTCTGCGACCTCCTGGGCTACGACCCCTATTACCTGGCCAGCGAGGGGCGGTTGTTGGCCTTCGTCCCCGAGGGAGAGGCGGAGAGGGTGCTCAAGGCCATGGGGGATCACCCCCTCGGTCGAGGGGCCATGGTAGTGGGCAAGGCCGTGGAGGAGCCCCCTGGGAAGGTCCTCCTCCGGACCAAGATCGGGGGGCATCGGGTCCTGGAGCCCTTGAGCGGCGAGCAATTCCCCCGCATCTGTTGACCCACCTTGACCGCCGCCCAGAAGGGGTTAAAATAAAAACCGGGTTTTAAATTGAGGAAAAGCATGCACGTCCTCGAGGAGAAGGAGGAGGTCTTTTCCGAGGAGCTCGAAGAGCGCGACTTCCGGGCCCTCGTGGAGATGAGCAACGACGCCATCCTGGTCTTCAGCCAGGACGGGAGGGTGAAGTTCGTCAACAAGATGGCCACCCTGCTGTTGGGCGTGCCGGAAGGGGAGCTCGTCGGCTCGGACGTGTTCTCGCTGTTGGGTGAAGGGATAAGGGCGACGCTCGAGGACCTAAAGGAGGAGGGGGACAAGATTTGTCAGGAGCTCGCCTTCACCTCCTCCCTGGGTGAGAAGAAGGTCGCGTACACCTGTTTCCTGCTGATAAGCAGGGACGGGGAGGAGAGGAAGTATTGCGTCTATTTGACCGACATCACCACCCGCAAGGAGTTCGAGGAGAGGCTCCAGGCCTCCGAACGCCGATACCGGGAGCTCTTCGAGAAGGTCCAAGAGGGGGTCTTCGTGAGCACGGTGGGGGGGAGGTTCGTGGACTGCAACCAGGCCTTCCTCGATATGTTGGGCTATGAGACCAAAGAGGAACTCCTTCAGATCTACATCCCCACCGATCTCTACGTCAACCCCGAGGACCGCAAGGTGCTGCAGGAGCGGATCGAACGGGATGGCTACATCAAGGACTGGGAGGTGGAGTTCAAGCGCAAGGACGGGTCCAAGATCACGGTGCTCCATACGGCCCACGCCTTGAGGGATGAGGGCGGCAGGATCGTCGGCTACGAAGGGATGAGCGTAGATATCACCGAGAGGAAACGCCTCGAGGAGGAGCTACGGGCCTCCAACGAGTTCCTGAGGAGCCTCATTGAGAGCTCCCCCTACGGCATCATCGCCAGCGATATGAAGGGGAACGTCGTGATCTTCAACCGGGGAGCCGAGGAGCTGCTGGGCTACAAGGCGGAGGAGGTGATAGGCAAGATCCATATCTCCGAGCTCTACCCCCCGGGGATGGCCAAGGAGGTGATGAGGAAGCTGCGCGGCCCGGACTACGGCGGCGTCGGCAAGTTCACCGGATCGGAGTTCAAGGTGGTCAACAAGGACGGGGAGGAGATCCCCATCCACCTCTCTGCGGCCATCGTCTACCGCGACGGCCGGGAGGTGGCCACGGTGGGGATCTTCACCGACCTGAGGCCCAAGCTCAGCATGGAGAGGAAGCTGCAGGAGACTCAGCTGCAGTTGCTGCAATCCGAGAAACTCCGCTCCTTGGGTGAGATGGCCGCAGGGGTGGCCCACGAGATCAACAACCCCCTGGGGGGCATCCTGATCTACGCCAGCCTCCTCATGGAGGAGATTCCCCCGGAGGACCCCAAAAGGGCCGACCTCGAGAGGATCGTGCAGGAGGCCACCCGTTGTAAGGAGATCGTGAAGAGTCTGCTCGAGTTCGCCCGCCAATCCAGTCCCGAGATGGAGCCCACCGACGTCAAC
>QMLK01000095.1 GCA_003646705.1 Deltaproteobacteria bacterium
ACAGCCGCGACGAGCTGGAACTGGCCCTGGAGGCCATGGGTCAGGTCGGGCGAGAACTGGGCTTGATCTGAAGGAGGAAGCCATGGAATGGAGGGAACGGCTCAAAGAGTGGGATAAGGCCCATCTCTGGCACCCCTTCACCCAGATGAAGGACTGGCTGGCCTCGGAGCCCTTGATCATCGAGCGGGGCGAGGGGATATACCTCATCGACGTCTACGGCCGCCGCCTGATCGACGGCGTCTCCTCCCTCTGGGTCAACGTGCACGGCCATCGCCACCCGCGGATAGACGCCGCCCTGAAGGAGCAAATCGGGAAGATCGCCCACTCGACCCTCCTCGGGCTCTCCAACCCCCCTGCCATAGAGCTGGCGAAGAGACTGGTGGAGATAACGCCCGAGGGTCTGAACAAGGTCTTCTACTCGGACAACGGTGCCACCGCGGTAGAGGTGGCCCTCAAGATGGCCTTCCAGTACTGGCAGCACAAGGGGGAGCACGAAAGGACCCGCTTCATCTGCCTCGAGAACGCCTACCACGGCGACACCCTGGGAGCGGTGAGCGTGGGGGGGATAGGGCTCTTTCACGACCTGTACAAGCCGCTGCTGTTCCCCACCTATAAGGTCAAGGCCCCCTACTGTTACCGCTGTCCTGAGCGGAAGCGCTACCCGGAATGCCAATTGGCCTGTCTGGAGGACCTGGAGGAGACCCTGAAGAGGCACCACGAGGAGTGCGCCGCCCTCATCATCGAACCCATAGTCCAAGGGGCAGCAGGGATGATCGTCCAACCCCCGGGTTTCCTCAGCAGGGTCCGGGAGCTCTGCACCCAATACGGGGTGCTGATGATCGCCGATGAGGTGGCCACCGGCTTCGGCCGCACGGGCAGGATGTTCGCCTGCGAGCACGAGCGGGTGAGCCCGGACCTCATGGCTGTGGCCAAGGGCATAACGGGGGGCTACCTGCCCCTGGCCGCCACCCTCACCACCGACGAGATCTACGAGGCCTTCCTCGGGGAGTACCACGAATTCAAGACCTTCTTTCATGGCCACACCTATACGGGCAACCCCCTGGCCTGTGCTGCAGCGCTGGCCAACCTCGAGGTCTTCGAACAGGAGGACACTCTGAAGAAGATGGCCCCCAAGGTGGAGTTCCTCTCGAGGGAGCTCGAGCGCTTCTGGGAGCTGGAGGCCGTCGGGGACATCCGACAGAAGGGCTTCATGGTGGGGATAGAGCTGGTGGCAGATCGGGAGGACAAGGAACCCTTCCCTCCCGAGGAGAAGGTGGGGCAGAGGGTGATCCTGGAGGCGCGCAAAAGGGGGGTGGTGATAAGGCCCTTGGGGGACGTGATCGTACTGATGCCCCCCTTGTCCATAACGGAGTGGGAATTGGGCCAACTGCTGGAGGTGGTCTACCAGTCCATCGAGGCGGTCACCCAGTCCCGCTGACCCAGCTTAGGCCCGCAGGCTGCTCAGGAGAGGAGCCTCCGGTAGAGCTCCACATATCGTCGAGCGGACCTCTCCCAGGAGAAATCGACCCTCATGGCCTGCTGCATCAGCCCAAGCCAGAGATCCCTCTGGTGGAAACACCCCATGGCCCTCTTCATGGCTCTCCAGAGGTAGGGGGGACGGAAGAGCTGGAACTTAAAGCCGGTGCCGCGGTCAGACCGCGGCCCGATGGCCTCCACCGTGTCGGCCAGCCCCCCGGTGTTGCGGACTACGGGCAGGGTGCCGTAGCGGAGGCTGTACATCTGGTTGAGACCGCAGGGCTCGTACAGCGAGGGCATGAGGTAGATGTCACAGCCGGCCTCGACCTTGTGGGCGAGCTCCTCGTCGAAGGCGATCTCAGCCCTCATCTGCCGGGGGAAGCGCGCCGCCAACTCCCTCAAGCCCTCCTCGTATCGCTCCTCCCCCGTGCCCAAGACCACCAGCCCACCGCCCTGCTCGATCAGTCGCGGTATGACCGGCAGCAGTATGTCCAGTCCCTTCTGGCTGGCAAGCCTGCTCACCATGCCGAAGAGGGGAACCCCCATCATCTCCAGGGGTAAGCCGAGGGTCCTGAGCAGGTCCTCTTTACACACCCCTTTGCCAGAAAGGTCCTCTGGGCCGTAATGGGCGGCGATGAAGGGGTCCCTCCTCGGGTCCCAGATGCTGTAGTCCACCCCGTTCAAGATCCCTACGAGCTTTCGGCCGTGGGCCCTTATCACCTCCTGGAGTCCAAAGCCCAGCTCCGAGGTCTGGACCTCCCGGGCGTAGGTGGGGCTGACGGTGGTCAGCAGGTCGGAGAAGACGATGCCCCCCTTCAGGAAGTTGACCTTCCCCCGATGCTCCAGCTCCCGGCTGAACCCTCGGGGCAGATCGAGCAGGGGCAGCACCTCCGGGGGGAAGTCCCCCTGATAGCCGAAGTTGTGCACCGTCAACATCACCTTCGGGCGAGGTTGCCCCCGGGCCTTGAGATACACAGGCAACAGGGCCACGTGCCAGTCGTGGCAGTGGATCACATCCCAAGGCCAACCGAGGGAGTCCCCGAAGGACAGAAGGGCCTTGGTGAAGAAGAGGAAGCGCTCGGCGTTGTCGGAATAGGCCCCCTTGGGGGTGCCGTAAAGGTGCGAGCGGTCGAAGAACTCATCCCTGCGGACGAAATAGACGGGGATCCCCTCTAAGTCTCCACGGTAAAGGTCGGCGGTGAGCCCCTTGGCGCCGAGCTCTACGGGGAGGGCCTCGCGGAAGGGCTGGGGCGAGAAGCCCCTTTCGAGGACCATGCGGTAAAGGGGCATGGCGATCTCCACCTCCACCCCCAGATCCCTCAGGGCGAGGGGCAGGGCCCTGCAGACGTCCCCGAGGCCGCCCGTACTGGCGAAGGGGACCACCTCCGAGGAGAGGAAGAGTACCTTCATCTCGCCCCCCATTCTATCCCCCTTCGTCCCCTCAGCTCAACGGAAGCTTCAGCGTGAAAAGGAATTTTAGTTTTCCTTCGGCATCGCGCAAGATGAGGGATCGAAAACACCGTGATCTCAAGCCATAACCCCAAAGAGGCCCCATATTCGGGCTTGACAACCCCCAACCCATAGGTAAAAATCTATTTGTAAGACATTTTGTTTTACATAACAAAACAACTTGTCAATCATGTCCTATGAAGTTGTAGAGACGGACGTCTTGGTGATCGGCGGGGGGGCGGCGGGTTTGAACGCGGCCATCGCCGCCCAGGAGCAGGGTGCCCGCGTGGTGGTGGCCGACAAGGGGGTGATAGAGCGCAGCGGGGACATAGGCGGAGGGGTGGACCACTTCCTCGCCTACCTGGAGCTGGAGGGGGATTGGGACACTCGGGAGGCCTTCCTCGAGTACGTCTGGAGGATCGGGAAGGGGACGGGAGACCCCAGGATCATAGACGTCGTCTTCTGCAGCGAGCTGAAGGAGGCCATAGATAGGCTCGAGAGGATCGGGGTGCTGGTGGGCAGGAAGGAATACCGCAGACATGAAAGGGACGGCTTTCCCACCCCCTCGGGGAAGGTGGAGCTGTACTCGGAACGCCTGAAGGAGTGGGGATTTGACCCCATCCCCATCTATCGCGAACTTCCGGAGACCCCTCATAGCGACCCAGATCTTGCAGAGGAGTTCCCCCTGATCTTCACCTCCTGGAAGTCGGGCCCCTTCCGCCACTCAGGGGGCAGACAGATCAAGGCCTTGAGGGGGCTACACCCCGAGCCCGTGGTCTGGATACACCCGGAGACGGCCGCTGAAGTCGGCATCGAGGACGGGGATTGGGTGTACGTGGAGACCAGAAGGGGCCGAATCAGACAGAAGGCCAAGCTGACAGAGGACATCGCCCCGAGGGTGGTGGGGGTGGATTACGCTTGGTGGTTCCCGGAGAAGGGACCCGAGGCCCAGTTCGGTTGGGCAGAATCGAACGTCAACGTACTCACCGACAACAAAGGGCCCTTCAACAGGGAGATGGGAACCGCTAACCTCCGAGGCATAGCCTGCAGGGTATACAAGGAGTAGTCGCGATGAACGAACATAGCCCCATGTTCAGGTTGCCCTTGGCTCCGCTCAAGACCGAAAGGGCCTTTGAGCGAATCTGTTCGGAGATAAAGAGGTTGATCTTCAAAGGGGTCCTCAAGCCGGGGGACAGGCTCCCTCCCGAGACAGAGCTCGCACGCCGCTTCAACGTGGGTCGCCAAACGGTCCGTGAAGCTCTGCGTCTGCTGGAGCTGGCGGGCTTTATCACCATCCAGAAGGGCTGTGCAGGGGGGCCCGTAATCGAAGACACCATCCTAAACACCATAAGCAATTCCATATTCAATGCAATCTACATGAAGAAGATAACCGTTGAAGAGCTGACGGTGGCGCGATTGGAGATAGAGAAGGCCATGTTGAAGTACGCCGTAGAGGAGATCACCCCAGAAGACCTTCAAGGCCTACAGAAGACGATAAATCAGGCCAAGGAACACGCAGAAATAGGAATCCATCCCTTCAAGGATAACATCGAGTTCCACAAAAGCTTGGCAAAGGCCTCAAAGAACAAGATGTTTGTCATCTTGGTGGATGCCCTCATGGCGGTGGTGGCTGATTTTCTCAGCCGCTTACAGCCGGACTTCGAGATCTCGAGGAAGGTAATCTATGAGCATGAGAGGATCTTGGATGCCCTGAAGAGGAGGAAGCTCGAGGAAGCCGATGCCCTTTTGGAGGACCATATACTCGAAGTGGGCCGCCGCTTTCAAGACATCGTGACCGAACTGATGAAGAAGGACATGTACTTCTACTGAGGCTTCACCCTCAGAGAGACGGAAAAGTCGAATGGTCAGGATAAAGGCCGAGACGGCAGCCGAGGTCCTTTTGGAACTCCTCTCCCTGCGCGGCATCGAGTACTTCTTCGCCAACGCAGGCACCGATTTCGTCGCCATCGTGGAGGCCCTGGCCAAAGGGTCAGAACAGGGAAAGGCCTTCCCGAAGCCCGTGGTCGTCCCCCACGAGACCCCCCTGCTCGGGATGGCCTACGGCTATTACCTCGCGACCGGGCGGCCCCAGTTCGCCATGGTCCACGTCGGGGTCGGCACCGCCAACGGCCTGGGGATGTTGATGGCGGCAAATCGTGCCCAGGTGCCCATCCTGTTCAGCGCGGGACGGTCGCCCGTGGAGGGGGAGGGACGGTTCAGCTACGTCCACTGGGGACAGGACCTATACGACCAAG
>QMLK01000096.1 GCA_003646705.1 Deltaproteobacteria bacterium
GCGGCTCGTAGGATCACTGAGATCTTGAAGGAGGGCTAAAATGTCGATCCTGATAGACCGAGAGACGAAGGTGCTGGTTCAGGGGATCACCGGTGGGGAGGGCCGCTTCCATACCAAGAGGATGCTCGAGTACGGCACCCGGGTGGTGGCCGGGGTGACCCCGGGAAAGGGCGGCACCGACGTGGAGGGGGTGCCGGTCTTCGATACCGTGGAGGAAGCGGTCCGCGAGACGGGGGCGGAGGCCTCCGCCATCTTCGTCCCCGCCCTCTACGCAGCCGACGCCGTAATAGAGGCTGCAGAGGCAGGCCTTGAGCTCATCGTCTGCTTCACCGAGGGCATCCCCACCCATGACATGGTCAGGGCCAAGGCCTACCTCGAAGCCCGAGGGGCCAAGCTCATAGGACCCAACACCCCGGGGGTCATCTCCCCTGGGAAGGCCAAGATAGGCCTGATGGCCGACTACATCCACCGGGAGGGCCCCGTAGGGGTGATATCCCGCAGCGGTACCCTCACCTACGAGGCGGTCTATCAGATGACCAAGAGGGGGATCGGACAGTCCACCTGTGTGGGCATAGGGGGGGACCAAGTGGTGGGGCTCGACTATGTAGACCTGCTCGAGCTCTTTCGCGACGACCCCCAGACTGAGGCGGTGCTCTTGATAGGCGAGATCGGAGGGACCGCAGAGCTCGATGCCGCCCAATATGTAAGGGAGACCTCCTACCCCAAGCCGGTGGCCGCCTTCATCGCAGGGAGGACCGCTCCCCCTGGGAGGCGCATGGGCCACGCCGGGGCCATCATATCGGGTCGCAGGAGCACGGCCCAGAGCAAGATCGAAGCCCTCCGTCAGGCCGGGATCACCGTCATCGAGGACCCGAGCAGGATCGGGGAGACGATGGCCAAACTCCTCTGACCGCCCTCATCTCTCCTCGCCTTTACGGCCGCCATTCCCCAGAAAGGGTTGAAGGACCGCCATCACGCGCTCCCTGAGCCACTTCTCATCCCACCACTCCACAGGGTCCACGGGGTGACCGGACAGCAGAACCCCGAAGTGGAGATGGTCCCCTCCTGCGAGGCCGGTGGAGTCGGTGTAGCCTATTATGTCGCCCTTCTCCACCACATCGCCCTCCCCGACCCTGTAGCGGCTGAGGTGGGCGTAAAAGGAGACGAGGCCGAGGCCGTGATCCACCATCACCACGTTGCCATATATCCCTATGAAGCCAGTGTAGAGGACACGGCCCTTGTTCGCAGCCGGTACCGGCGCATGGGCCACCGAGGCCAGATCGTAGCCGAGGTGGATGGAGTGGCCGATGACCTTGCCCTTGTAAAGATAGGTCCTCCGATCGCCGAAGGTGGCCGTCACCTTGGAGTTGGGCATCTGGAGGAAGGCCCCGTGCCACATGGGCTCGGGGGAGGAATGGGAGGCCATCTGGGAGATCGTGGCCTCGTCCCTCTGGCGCATCTCCTCGTTGACCGCCTTGAAGGCCTCCTCAGGGGGGAGGTCTGCCTTCTCCGGGGGCAAGAGGGGATAGATCTTTTCACGGATGAAGGCCTCCGAAAGGGAGACCCTGTCCTTCGGCACCCTTCGGGGCAGGATGTCAAAGGAGAGGGGCAGCACCCGCTGGTTTCCGGCCCTGTCCTCCACCACCAGGTGCGCCTCGCAGGCTTTGGCGTACTGGGGTATCCCGAAAAGGGCAGCACCAAGCAAGGTTTGCCCTTCTTTCTTAAAGAAAGCCTTGAAGAAAAGGTTCCCCACCTGCACCCCGGCCCTTGAGGCATCGAGAGAGGTGCGGAACAGGACCGCCCCTGCCCCGTTGAAGTAGATATATCGGGTGTTGGCCATGAGTTCCACCCTGGGAGGGGTGTAATCGACGAGGAGCTTCACCCGTGCAACGGCCACATTCCCTCGGCCGAACCTCCAGAGGGAGCGATCCCTGACCCTTACCTCCAGGGTGGCAGCCCCTTCCCTTATCCCGAGCCCCTTCGGTTCGAAGGAGAGGGGGATCCGGAGGCGGTAGGTCCCAGGAGGGAAGCTCTGGGAGTAGAGGGACCAGGTCCTGCCTTCCTGGATGAGGGCCACGGAGGCCTCCTTGAGCCCGGTGGGCCTGTCCTCTGCCTCGATGACGAAGACGGCCTTGGCGCCGATGTAGCTACCTTCAGGGGGCACCTTGAGCTGGGGCGGGGTCCGCTCGAAGGGCGGGGCGAAGAGGACGAGGCCCACCATCAGAGACACCGCCACCGCGACGACGACTGCGATTGCCTTCTTCATCTCTCAGCAGGCTTATCAGAAAATCCCCTCTCCTTCAACTACTTTGTTGAGATCTCCCCCTTTGGGATGGTCCTTCCTTAGAACGGGACTCGTAGAGGAATTGTTCTAATATTTTCCCCGGAACTTCCGATAGGAGAAGGGAGCGAAAGCGGATTGAGGAGGTAGAGATGGCGAGGATAAGCGGTATAGGCAGGAAGTTGATGCTTCTCCTCCTACCCGTTGCCCTTTTGCCCTTCGTGGTGGGAGTGCTCGGATGGTACGGGAACAAGGTCTTGGTAGAGGGTCTGAAGGCCGATGCCCTCCTGCAAGAGGGGATAATCTCGCCCTTCCATTCCATGAGCAGCAACCAGGAGATCTATGTGCTGACGGGCAACCCCCTCTACAAAGAGGCCCTTCAGAAGGCCGAAGGAAGGCTAAAAGAGGGTTTCCTGGCAGCCAAGGAGGTCCTGCGCAAGGAGGACCACCGCACCCTCATGGAGGAGATAGAGAAGCGCTTTAACAACTACCGGGAGATGGCCGGCAGAGAGATCGCCCTTAGCGAAAGGCGTCGGCGGCTCGAAGAGGAGGTGAGGCAGAAGGCGAGGAAATTGGAGAAGGCCCTCAGGGGTGGTAGGCTCTATCCCCTTTACCTGCAAGCCAGGCGAGAGGAGAAGAACACCTTCTTATACGGGAACGATCTGGCCGTCATCGCCTGGGAGGGGGCGGTGAAGAAGCTCTTCGCCTTGGCTCGTGAGAAGGACCTCAAGACCTTGGTCGAGGACTACGCCGCCGCCTTCAAGGGCTGTATTGAGGTTATAGAGGAGATGCAGAGGCTTGACATAGAGCGCAAGGGAGCCGTCGTGAGGTTGAACGAGCGATTGAGGGAACTGTCCTCGAGGATCAGACAAGAGGCCCTCTTCCTCCAAGGGCGCGTCAGCCTCTTCAACGGCATCATCTCCCTTCTGGCCTTCTTCGGGGCGATGGGGATGGCCTATCTTGTGGCCAAGAGGTTCACACGCCCCATCTTGGATATGACCGAGGCGGCCCAAGGGATCGCCCAGGGCAACTACGACGTCGCCCTTGAGGTCCGTTCTGGGGACGAGCTGGGACGCCTCACCGAGGCCATCAACAAGATGGCGGCTGAGTTGAGGGAACGCTCGGAGAGAAATCGGCGGGATCGGGAGGAGCTCGAACGTCAACAGAGGGAGATAGAGGGACAGATGCGCGAGGTGAAGAGGCTCAAGGGGGAAGCAGAGGCGAAGAGGGAAAGGCTCCTCAAGGAGACCCGGAGGATCGCCCAGTTGGTGGAGAGGGCGGCCGAAGGGGACCTCTCCGTAAGGCTTTCGGAGGATGAGCTCGAGGAGCTGAGGGACCTCGGTAAAGCCCTGAACGACATGGTAGCTCGCCAGAGGGAGTTGCTCCTACAGGTCTCCATGGCTGCTGATCAGGTCTCTTCAGCAGCGGCTCAGGTAGCGGAGGCCAGTCAAAGGTTGGCCGAGGGGGCCTCAGAGCAGGCCGCCTCCCTGGAGGAGACCTCCAGTTCCATGGAAGAGGTGGCCTCCATGGCCAGGGACAACGCCGAGGGGGCTCAACAGGGGGATCGCATGGTGAAGGAGACCTCCTCCGTAGTAGAGGAGACCAAGGCCTCCATGGAACGACTGATGAAGGCCATGGAGGAGATCGCTCAATCCAGCGAGATGACCCAGAGGATCGTGAAGACTATCGACGAACTCGCCTTCCAGACCAACCTCTTGGCCTTGAACGCCGCTGTAGAGGCAGCTCGGGCGGGAGAGGCTGGGGCTGGCTTCGCAGTGGTGGCCGATGAGGTGAGGGCCTTGGCCCAAAGGAGTGCGGAAGCGGCCAAACAGACCGCCGATCTGATCGAGACCATGGCTACAAGGGTCGCAGAGGGAAAGGGAGTGCTGCAGAGGGCGGGGGATGACTTCACCAAGGTGGCCGATTACGCCGATAGGGTTGCCCAACTGATGGCGGAGATAGCCACGGCCAGCCGCGAACAGGCCCAAGGGGTAGCCCAGATAAGGGAGGCCCTCCAGCAGATGGACCGGGTGACCCAACAGGTGGCGGCCAATGCCGAGGAGAGCGCTTCGGCGGCCGAGGAGATGAAATCCCAGGCCGAGAGCCTCAAGGAGATGGTGGCCTACTTCAAGCTGGCTGAAGGGGCCGAGGGCGAGGGTCTCGATCTCAAGGTGATGAATTAGCCATCAAGGGAATACGCGCAGGGCCCTGGCGATGGCATGGGCGGCCCTGCGCATGTTCTCCAGGTAGTCCCTGGCCAGGGGGTCCAGGAGGATTACATCAGCACCTATCGAGTGGGCCATGGCTTCTGCTGCCCTTCTGTCGAACTGGGGGGAGGCGAAGATCACCCTTATGCCCTCCTCCTTGGCCTCTTTCGCCAATCTCACCATGGCCTTGGGGGAGGGGCTCTTGCCCCCTTGCTCTATCACCAGTTGCCTGAGCCCGTAGTCCCTGGCGAAGTAGCCCCAAGCGGGATGGAAGGTCATGAAGGCCCTCCCCTTGGCCTTGGAGAAGAGGCGCGACAGCTCGGCGTCCAGCTTCCGCAACTCCTCCAGGTAGGCCTCGGCCCTCTCGCGATAACGCCCGGAGTGCTCGGGGTCTACCCTCGAGAGGCCCTCCAGTAGGTTCTCCACCATCCTTTGCGCGTTCCTCAGGGAGAGCCAAAGGTGGGGGTCATCGACCAAGCGTTGGATCCCCTTCGAGCAATCGACGATGAAGAGACGAGGGTTGAGTCGCTTGATCCTTCCGAGCCACGCCAGCTCGAACTCCATACCAGAGCCCACTATGGCGTAAAGGTCAGCCTGGACCACCCTCCTCAACTGGCGAGGGGTGGGTTCGTAGGTGTGGGGGTTGGCCCCCGGGGGGACCAGGAC